>DBFCNY010000090.1:0-8279 GCA_048298285.1 Collinsella sp. | reverse complement strand
CACGTAGATGCCGGCTTGGCGCGGCGTGGTGATGGGAAGGGTATCCATGGCAATCTCCTAACGTGCAGACTTTTGCATCCTAGTATGACATGCAAAAGTCTGCATGAAAAGGCCTCATGCAAAACTCTGCATGAGGCCAGGCTCAGTCACTTGGTTTTGAAGGATGTTTTACAGCACCAAAATCCCCAGGTGCTCCAGCAGAATCTTGAGGCCGATGAGGATAAGCACGACGCCGCCCACGATGGTGGCGGGTTTTTCGTAGCGCGCGCCAAAGGTGTGGCCGATCGCTACGCCGGCGACGGAGAAGATAAACGTTGTGACGCCGATAAGCGATACAGCGGGCACGATGTCAACCGAGAGCGCGGCAAACGAGATGCCCACGGCCAGGGCGTCGATTGAGGTGGCGATGGCGAGGATCAGGTACTCGCCCAGTTCAATCTTCTCGGCATCCTTGCCGTCGCCTTCATCCTCGTCCTCGGTAAAGGCCTCCCACAGCATTTTGCCGCCGATGAAGGCGAGCAGGATAAAGGCGATCCAGTGGTCGATGGGGCCGATGATGCTCATGAATTGACTGCCAAGCGCCCATCCGATCACGGGCATGCCTGCCTGGAAGCCGCCAAAGAACAGGCCGAGCACTACGGCGACCTTAAGGTTGATCTTCTTCATGCCAAGGCCCTTGCAGATGGATACGGCAAAGGCGTCCATCGAAAGGCCAACGGCGAGCAACACGAGCTCTGCGAGTCCCATAGTCTGGCTCCCTCTCTGCGGGCGGGCCCGCGTGTACCTCTTGGGGGAGTAACAAAAAAGACTCGTGGCGTACGCGTTGCGCGCACAGCCACGAGTCTCGTTCATTAAGGCAAGCCAGGCCGCATCGGCCAGTGTGTTGACTTGCCGCGCCACCGGAGGCGAACCCGATCACGCGACTACTCCCTCATTTATGCGAATCCCGATGCTACCACATAAGCAGCTCATTTGGATTGGGGCTCTCAGCTGTGTTCGCTCATTCTGTAAGCATCGGATTTTGCGGGCGTCACAGGGGCAAACCGTGAGAAACTTATTGACGTTTATGGAGCGTATACGATGGGAGCGATGCCTTGGACAAGAACGAGCTGCAAAAGCGTATGGAACAGGCCATTCGCCTGACGGCACCTGGCCAGCCGATCCGCACCGCCCTCGACATGATCATTGCCGGTCACCTGGGTGCCCTTATCTGCGTCGGCGACACCGAAAACGTGCTCGCTGCCGGTAACGACGGCTTCCCGCTCAACATTTCGTTTACCTCGAACCGCCTGTTCGAGCTTTCCAAGATGGACGGCGCCATCGTTATCGATGGTGACCTCACCCAGATCCTGCGCGCCAACTTCCACCTCAATCCCGATCCCTCGCTCGCCACGAGTGAGACGGGCATGCGTCACCGTACTGCCGCTCGCATGTCGGTGCTCACCGACGCCATCGTGATCTCGGTTTCGGCTCGTCGTGCCGTCGTCAACGTGTACGTCCACGGCAAGAGCTACGAGATCCAGCCCGTCACCACCATCATGAGCTCGGTCAACCAGCTCGTCGCCACGCTCCAGACTACCCGTCAGTCGCTCGATCGCTCCCTGCTGCGCCTGACGGCCCTTGAGCTCGACGACTACGTCACGCTCGCCGACATCACCGGCATCTTCTCGAGTTTCGAGATCATGCAACAGGCAAAGACCGAGCTTAAGGATTGCATCGTCAAGCTGGGTAACCAGGGCAAGCTCGTGCAGATGCAGCTCGAGCAGCTCGCGGGCTCCAGCATGGATACCGAATACGACTTGATGATCCGCGACTACGCAAGCGATTCCTCCGAGGCAAACGCCGAGAAGATTCGCGCCGAGCTGAGCCGCATGACGCCTAAGGACCTGTCCGACCCGCAGCATGTGGCGGCGGTTCTGGGCTATGACGACCTGGACGAGGACTCCGTCATGACGCCGCTGGGCCTGCGCACGCTTTCGCGCGTGTCCGTCGTGCGCGACGGCGTGGCCGAGAAGATCGTCGACGAGTACGGCTCGCTGCAGGAGCTCATGGATGACATCAGCGAGGATCCGGAGCGCTTGGGCGACTTTGGCGTTAACAACCCTGCCATTCTTGCGGACTCCCTGTACCGCATGAAGGGCACCAAACAGGGGAACGCATAATGGCGCCCGTATGCGCCGTGGTCGTTGCCGGCGGCAGCGGCCAGCGCTTTGGAAATCCCGGCGGCAAGCAGCTCGTTAACGTGGCGGGCCGTCCGCTCATGAGCTGGTCCATCCGCGCGTTCGATCGTAGCGACAAGGTCGGCCACATTGTGGTGGTGTGTCCTGCCGAGCGCCGTGCCGAGATGCGCCGCCTGGCCATCGACCCGTTTGACTACGACACGCCCATCAGCTTTGCCGATGCCGGCGATACCCGTCAGGATTCCACCCGTGCCGGCGTGCATGCGGTTCCGGCGGGTTTCGAATATGTCGCCATCCACGACGGCGCCCGTCCGCTCATCACGACCGAGGCCATCGACCACGCTATCGACGTGCTCATGGGTGACCGCTCGCTCGACGGCGTCGTGTGCGGCCAGCCCGCGATCGACACGCTCAAGATCGTCGATGGCGACAATATCGTCGAGACGCCGCCGCGTGAGCTCTATTGGGCCGCGCAGACGCCGCAGATCTTTAGCGTCGATGCTATGAAGCGCGCTCACGCCGCTGCTATCGCCGAGGGTTTTATCGGTACCGACGATTCATCGTTGGTCGAGCGCCTGGGCGGGCGCGTCCGCTGTGTCCAGAGCCCGCGCGATAACCTTAAGGTGACGGTGCCCGAGGATCTGCGTCCCGTAACCGCGATTCTGCTCGGCCGCATGGCCGAGGGAGAGGACCTTCCCCATGTTCAGTAACCTGCGCATTGGCCACGGCTACGACGTCCACCGTTTGGTGGAGGGGCGTCGATGTATCATCGGCGGGGTCGACATTCCCTACGAGCGCGGCCTGCTGGGCCACTCGGATGCCGATGTGCTCGCGCACGCTTTGGCCGACGCCATTCTGGGCGCCTGCCGCGGGGGAGACATCGGCAAGCTATTCCCCGATACCGATCCCGCCTACGAGGGCGCCGATTCGATGGTACTGCTCGCTCGCGTGATGGACTACGCGCGCGAGCTGGGCTTTGAGTTTGTCGATGCCGATTGCACCATTGCCTGTCAGCAACCCAAGATCACCCCGCACCGCGATGCCATGCGTGCCAACCTCGCCCATGCCCTGGGCGTTGACGTCGAAAATGTAGGCGTCGCCGCCACTACGACCGAAAAGCTCGGTTGGGAAGGCCAGGGCGAGGGAATCGGCGCCTGGGCCGTCTGCCTGCTACAGAAAACCGTTAAGGAGTAACGAATGCGTATCTACAACAGCGCTACCCATAAAAAGGAAGAGTTCCAGCCCATCGAGTCCGGCAAGGTCCGCATGTACGTGTGCGGCCCCACGGTCTACGACAACATCCACATCGGCAACGCCCGCACGTTCATCAGCTTTGACGTGATTCGCCGCTGGCTCATCGCGAGCGGCTACGAGGTCACGTTCGCCCAGAACCTCACCGATGTCGATGACAAGATCATCAAGCGCGCCAACGAGCAGGGCCGCACTGCCGCCGAGGTCGCGACGGAGTTCTCCGACAAGTTCATCGGCGTCATGCGCGCCGCCAACGTGCTCGATCCCGATGTGCGCCCCCGCGCCACCAAAGAGATCGGCCCCATGATCGCCATGATCAAGACGCTTATCGAGCAGGGCCACGCTTACGCCGCCGATAACGGCGACGTGTACTTTGCCGTGCGCAGCGATCCTAACTACGGTCAGGTCTCGGGCCGCAATATCGACGACCTTATGGTTGGCGCGCGCATCGAGGAGAACGAGGACAAGAACGACCCGCTCGACTTTGCCCTGTGGAAGGCCGCCAAGCCCGGCGAGCCCAGCTGGCCGAGCCCCTGGGGCGAGGGCCGTCCCGGTTGGCACACCGAGTGCGCCGCCATGGTGCATCGCTACCTGGGCACTCCGATCGACATCCACGGCGGCGGCTCCGACCTTGCCTTCCCGCATCACGAGAACGAGTGCGCCCAGGCCACCTGCGCCTGGCACCAGGGCTTCTCCAACACCTGGATGCACACGGGCATGCTGCTGGTAGACGGCGAGAAGATGTCCAAGTCGCTCGGCAACTTCTTTACGCTGGCCGAGGTCCTCGAGCAGCACTCCGCTGCCGCCCTGCGCCTGCTGATGCTGCAGACGAGCTATCGCTCGCCGCTCGACTTTTCTTGGGAGCGCCTGGAGGGTGCCGAGAACTCACTCACGCGTATCGCCGGTACGGTCGAGAACCTGCGCTGGGCCGCGAACCATGCGACGGCCGATGCCGATGCGGCTGCCGCCGAGGCATTTGCCGCCAAGGCCGCTCAGACTCGTGCTGCCTTTAAGGAGTGCATGGACGACGACTTTAACACCGCTGGTGCCATGGGTGCCGTCTTTGGCTTTGTGACCGAGTGCAACCAGTACTTGGAGCAGGCGGGCGACGCAGCCGACAAGGCCGCCGCGCTTGCCGCCGCCGACACGCTGGCCGAGCTGCTCGATACGCTTGGCGTCGAGCTCCCCGAGCCCAAGGTCGAGCTGCCGCTGGGTCTGCTAGGCGTTGCCGCCGGCCTGGTCGCCTACACGGGCGACGACGTGGACGAGGCTGCTGCCAAGATTCTCGAGGCCCGCGCCGAGGCCCGCGCCGCCAAGAACTGGGATCTGGCCGATGCCATCCGCGACCAGCTCAAGGACCTGGGCCTTACCATTGAGGATACTGCCGCCGGCACCCGTATTAAGTCTCTCTAATCCCCGCGGGTTTCCCAAGCACCCGGCCTTGCCGTTCAAACCGTCGCTCGCGTACTCAAGTACGCGTCGCTCCTCTTTCACGGCAATCTCGGGCACTTGGAAAACCCGTACCGACCGCTTGGGCTATTCGTCTTAAGCGGTCGCTTCTTTTGTCTTGTTTGAAAAATGTTTTAAGGAGGCCGCTTTATGGCCGACAATCGCAAGCGTGCGCCTCGTGGCGGCAAACAGGCTGCTTCTGGCTCGCGTCCGGGTTGCCGCAACGACCGCACTGCCGCTCCCAAGGGCCAGCGCGAGCGCTCCCAAGCTCAGGCTGCACGTCCGCAGCGAGATCGCAACCGCGACAACGTTCAGGTCCCCAAGGGCGAGTTTATCGAAGGTCGCCGTGCTGCCGCCGAGGCGCTGCGTACCGGCTTTCCCGTCAAGTGCGCGCTCATCGCTGAGGGCGGGGAGCGCGATGCCGCCTTGTCGCGCCTGGTCGACGACCTCAACGCTGCAGGCGTCCGCATTAAGTATGTGCCGCGCGCGCAGCTCGATGCGCTGTCGAGCCATGGCGCTCACCAGGGCATTGCGCTCGAGGTGGGCAATTTCCCCTATGCCGATGTTGCCGATATCCTCGACCGTGCGGGCGACGGTCCGGCGCTCGTCGTCGTGCTCGACCATGTGACCGACGACGGCAACTTTGGCGCCATCGTGCGCTCCGCCGAGGTCGTGGGCGCGGCGGGCGTCATCATTGCCAACAAGCGCGCCGCCGGTGTGACCGTCGGCAGCTACAAGACTTCTGCCGGCGCCGTCATGCACCTGCCCATCGCGCAGGTTCCCAATATCGCCCGTGCGCTCGATGACCTCAAGGCCGCCGGCTTTTGGGTGGGCGGCGCCTCCGAGCACGCCGAAGGCAGTTGCTGGGACGCCCCCTTCGAGGGCCGCGTTGCGCTCGTCATGGGTTCCGAGGGCGACGGCATCTCGCGTCTTGTGCTCGAGAAATGCGACTTTTTGACCAAGCTTCCCCAGCGCGGCATGACCGAGAGTCTCAACGTGGCCCAGGCGACCACCGCGCTGTGCTTTGAGTGGCTGCGCCGCAATGCCGGCGAGCTCATGGGGGAGGAGTAGCGCATGTCCAAGAAGAACCGCGCCAAGTCCAAGGCCAAGCGCTTTGGCGAGGGCTCGGCCAAGCCGATTGTTTCGGCCGCGACCTATGGCGTGGGCGGCAATGCGTTTGCGCAGGCCATCGCCGATCCGGTCTCGACGGTGCACTCCAATAAGCCCGAGCTGCTGGTGGTCGACGGTTACAACGTGATTCACTGCACGCCGCGCTACGAAAAGCTCGTCTACGACCATTCCGACGATCCGTATTCCAGCGACGTCCACGATATGGCGCGAACTGCACTCATCAACGACGTCGCCGCGTTTGCCCAGGGCCGCTACGAGGCCGTGATCGTGTTCGACGGCGCGGGCAATATCTCCAGCGAGCGCCCCAACCTGCCGGCCCGCGGCGTGCGCATCGAGTTTTCGCCGACGGGCGTCTCTGCCGATACCGTGGTGCAGAAGCTCTGCATCGAGGCACGCGAGGAAGGTCGCGCGTGCTCCGTGGTATCGAGCGACGGCACGATCCAGGCCGTCGTCATGGGCAAGGGCGTTACGCGCATCTCGAGCCGTATGCTGGTGGACGAGATCAAACAGATCGATAACGACGTTCACGAGGCCGAAGAGGCCCCGCAGATCAAGATGACTCTGGGCAGTCGCCTGAGCCCCGAGGCGCTGGCAAAGCTCAAGGCCCTCCGCGGGAGGTAGGGGAGTTGGCGGGGCGATGCTGTCTCGCTAACTCCATTCAGCGATGTCGATCATTCTTTTGAGGCGCCACGTTAGCGCCTCTTTTAGATAAGGCAGTCTCGCTGTTAGAGCATCGTTTTTAGACAGAATCTCGATTGCCTCGTCAACGAAGCCTTCGAGTTTGTCGCCGTCAAACCAGCCCATGTCCTCGACGAGCAACATCTGTTTGGCGGGGCTTGAATGAAATTGTGCGCTGGTAAAACTGTGCTCTCCTGCCCGAAGCTCCTCAAGAGAAATGTTGCACCAGAGCGATGAGCCCGAATCGAAGATGGGGGCAGGTCTGCAGGCTAGCGTGTTTACGTTTCGCACAAGGCCAAAGTTACGCCAATGACGATCGTAGTTGGCGATGATGCCGTCGCACACGATCATGCGGTCAAGGGCATCCTTGACGCCTGTCACCCCGAGCTCCTCGCAGTTTGCTACGTATCGCTCGTAGTCGGTTAGCCGTTCGCCTGCGTTCGCGTACTGGTTTACATAGAACGCAGGGACATACTCTTCTTCATCAGTTAAGAAGACATCGCATATGCTCAGGGCGGAAGTGCCCGTGCCCTCGAGCGAGTAAGGCACATAATCGCAGGTGTTTAGGATGCGACGGTGGAGCGCGGTCGCCACCAGCTCGTTATAAGGTTCCTGGTCCAGGTGCGCTCCTGCCTTATGCAGAATTCGACGTTCGCCCTCGCACGTCCAGTACTTTTGAAGATTGCCGTCCGAGGTGTTATCGGGCTTTGCGACAGCCGCTTTTCCCTCTGGGGCAAAGGGTGCAATGGACAGCGAGACGTCATCAAAGGCGTTATTGAAGAAGTTGATATCCTCCCAGGTGAGACCGGAACCTTGGGGCCTAATCCAATACTGGTCGGATAAGGAGAGGCCGAGATTTCGCTGGACGAGTTCATCGGGAACATCGACTGCGGCTTCTGCAAGCAGGGAGGCTAGCCCAATGCGTGCGAGCGGGATACCGCGGCCGCGCCACCAGATGCGGAAGGAGTCTAGCGATATGGGGCTATTAGGGCCAAATACTCCAATAGGGGCGTGGGCGTAATCGATGTCGGCACCGATGTGGGTAAAGTCTTTTCGCGATGTACTGTAGACCAGCTGAGCGACTTCGTACGTGCGGTTCATGAGGGTGAACGCGATCTCGCTCTTACCGTGGCCGCGGCGGGGACGTCCCCCCGTTTTGGTCACAGAGCGGAGTCGCGTGTCGACGCTGTCTTTGTCGATGAGCCATACACCAGAAGCCTTGCGGGCCTCAAGTGCTCCGTTTTTTATGAGCTCCTGCACCCTGCGCGGAGTGATGCCGAGCAGCTCGGCGGCTTCTTTGGTAGTAAGCATCGCGAAACCCTTCGCCAGAACGAATAGTTTTATATATAGCAATTGTAATTAAAACTATTCGTTCTGGCGAATGGTTTTAAGATTGAGGGCGCACTGACAGAAATGAACGGGCCTGGTACGCGTTGTTGCTGGATTTTGCATATTTGTATAACGCCGTGCGGCCTGTTGCGCCCCGTCCGCAATTCCTTTATTCTTAACTCGCTTCGCGTGAAAGCGCCAAGTGTGCCAGTGTGGCGCAACGGTAGCGCAACTGATTTGTAATCAGTGGGTTGCAGGTTC
>DBFCNY010000089.1:0-2015 GCA_048298285.1 Collinsella sp. | reverse complement strand
GTTCATGATCGCCTCCGACGTCGAGCGCATCGTCAGCGGCAAGTAATTGATACAAGGGGAGGGGACTGGATGGCATTGTGCCGTTCAGCCCCCTTTTAGGCTCTTTGGGCGAAGAGATTAATAGATATTTATTGAATTCTGATAACTTCTTATGAAGGGTACGGCCGCCTTATAGGTTTGCCGACCGTACTGTAATCACGAAGGAGTCTCATGAACGTACTTGTTGTCAACGCCGGCAGCTCGAGCCTTAAATATCAGCTTTTGGATACCGATACCCGCGAGGTTTTCGCCAAGGGCAACTGTGAGCGTATCGGATCGGACATGGGCATCTTTGGCCACTCCGAGAACGGTGGTGCCAAGCAGACCGAGGAGATTCCTTTTCCCGATCATCGCAGCGCCATTGCGCGCGTGCTCGAGGAGCTCGAGAAGACCGACTTTACGATCGATGGCATTGGGCATCGTATCGTTCAGGGCGGCTGGCACTTCGATGATTCCGCAGTCGTTGACGACGAGGTCATGGCTAAGATCCTTGAGGTGGCCCCGCTCGCCCCGCTGCACAATTACGGCGAGGCCGCAGCAATCGAGTATTGCCGCGAGAAGTATCCGGAGCTGCCCAACGTCGCCGTCTTCGATACCTCGTTCCACATGACCATGCCCGAGGTCGCTTACACCTACGCGCTGCCCAAGGACGTGTGCGAGAAGTACCACGTGCGAAAGTACGGTGCCCACGGTACGAGCCACCGCTACGAGTGGATGATGGCAAAGGAGATTCTGGGCTCGTGCTGCCACCGTCTGCTTTCGTGCCATCTGGGCAACGGCGCTTCGCTCGCCGCCATTGAGGACGGCGTTTGCCGCGACACCACGATGGGGCTCACGCCGCTCGACGGCCTGATGATGGGCACCCGTTGTGGTTCCATTGACCCTGCCACCGTGTGCTACCTCCAGCGCGAGGGCGGCTACAGCTACCAGGAAGTCGACGACATGATGAACAAGCAGTCTGGTCTGCTTGCCATCTCGGGCATCTCCAACGACGCCCGCGACATCCGTACACGCGCCTCCGAGGGCGACGAGCGCTGCCTGCTCGCCTTCGATATGTTCGCCTACAAGGCTATGCAGCAGGCCGGTTCCATGATTGCCTCTATGGCGGGCGTGGATACCATCACCTTTACCGCCGGCATCGGCGAGAACGACTGGTCGATCCGTAAGGCCTTCTGCGACTGCTTTGAGTGGCTGGGCGTGCGTATCGACAACAACAAGAACCGTGAGGCCGTGGGCAACGGCCCGCAGGTCATCAGCGCCGCCGGCTCTTCCGTCACGGTCATGGTCATCCCCACAGACGAGGAATACATGATCGCCCACGACGTCGAGCGTCTAACCAAGAACAACTAACGCGCGCATTTGCAAGTAGACGAAAGGTCTCCAGAGCAACAGCTCCGGAGGCCTTTTTACTAGCAGGCGGAAATTCCAGTCCCAAAGTGATCGCCACCAGCAACGCCTGCGCTCCCAACAACGGCACCCATCCGTTCAGATTTTTCAGCCCCAGCTCGTAGCCAAGCCGCCGTCCATTCCAGATGCCCTGAATGCTACGTGGCGGTAGAAGGCCGTACGGGCTAACCCCTGAAAACAATCCGCAGACCAGAAACGCCCCCGTTCGTAGCTCCGGAGGAGCAGAACGGGGGCGTTTCATTGGTCGAGGACGTTTTCAGGGGTTAGCCCGTACGGCCTTCGGGCGAGTGCGTCCGCTACTCAGCCATCTGAGCCTGGACGGCGGTGATGGCCACGACACCCACGATGTCGTCGGCAGAGCAGCCGCGCGACAGGTCGTTGACCGGCTTGGCGATGCCCTGCAGGATGGGGCCGTAAGCGTCAGCGCCGGCGAAGCGCTGGACCAGCTTGTAGCCGATGTTGCCGGCCTCGAGGTCGGGGAACACGAGCACGTTGGCCTTACCGGCAACGGAGGAGCCGGGAGCCTTGAGCTGGGCGACGGTGGGGACGATAGCGGCGTCGAGCTGCAG
>DBFCNY010000088.1:0-2369 GCA_048298285.1 Collinsella sp. | reverse complement strand
GCATGCATGTGCCGCACGAGATGGCCGTCACCAACTTCCTCGAGGCGCTCGACCTCGCCGGCATTCCACTGCTCGCGGCCGACCGCACCGAGGACGATCCCATCATCGTCGCCGGTGGTCCCTCGGTCTATAACCCCGAGCCGTATGCGGCCTTCTTCGATGCCATCCTGATCGGCGAGGGCGAGGAGTCGCTGCTCGAGGTTTGCCAGCTGCATCGTCGCCTGCGCGATGAGGGCGTCTCGCGCACCCAGATTGTCGAGCAGCTCGCGACGGTCGGTGGCACCTATGTGCCGTCGCTCTACGAGGTGCGCCATGACGAGCCTTGCTCTCCGCACGGCTATACCGTGCCGCGTGAGGGCAAAGACGTTCCGCCGGTGGTCTACAAGCGCGTCGTCGAGGACTTTGGCGCTACCAATCCGCTGTCGCAGTCGTGCGTGCCCTACGCGCAGCTCGTTCACGACCGCCTGTCGATCGAGATTCTGCGCGGTTGTGCCCGCGGCTGCCGTTTTTGCCAGGCCGGTATGACCTATCGTCCGGTGCGCGAGCGCTCGGCCGACCAGATCGTGTCCTCGGTGATTCAGGGTCTGGAAAAGACCGGCTATGACGAGGTGTCGCTGACCTCGCTCTCCACGACCGACCACTCCTGCATTCGCGACGTGCTCGGCAGGCTCAACCGTCGCCTGGAGGATACGGGTATTCGCGTTTCCATTCCCTCGCAGCGCCTGGATTCGTTTGGCGTGGATATGGCCGAGTCGGTCGCCGGCGAAAAGAAGGGCGGCCTGACGTTTGCCCCCGAAGCCGGCAGTCAGCGCATGCGCGACATCATCAACAAGAATGTGACTGAGGAGGACTTGGACCGTGCGGCCAAGGCTGCCTTCGAGGCTGGTTGGAACCGCATGAAGCTCTACTTTATGATGGGGCTTCCCGGCGAGCGCGACGAGGATATCGTGGCCATCGCCAACCTGGCCGACCACGTGTTCGAGCTCGGCCGCTCCGTGGTTCCCAAGGCGCGCCGCGGCTCCATCTCGGTGTCCATCTCGGTGTCGGTGTTTATCCCAAAGGCGGCAACGCCCTTCCAATGGTGCCCGCAGCTCGATTACGACGACGTCAAGCGCCGTCAGAAGCTCCTCATCACGAGCGTTCGCAACCGTGCGGTCCGCGTGCATTACCACGATGCCGAAACCTCGCTCGTCGAGGCCGCGCTGTCTCGCGCCGGCCGCGACATGACGCCTGTCATCATCGATGCCTGGCGTGCCGGTTCGCGCTTTGACGCCTGGGTGGAGCATTTCTCGCTCGATAACTGGACGTCAGCCGCGGCCAAAAACGGCATCGATCTTAACGAGCTCGTGCACCTGCCCTATGGGCTGGACTGGCGCCTGCCTTGGGAGCACGTGAGCCCCGGTTGCTCGCGCGGCTTCCTCGAGCGCGAATACCGCCGCTCGCTGGAGGGCGTCACGACGCCCGACTGCACCCGCACGTCGTGCACCGGCTGCGGAATTTGCCCCACGCTCCATGCCAAGAACGTATTGGTGGGTGATCGCGCATGAGTGAGCGCCTGACCGACAACCCCACGCTCTTTAGGCTTCGCGTTCGCTATGGCAAGCGCGACCGCCTTAAGTACCTGGGCCATCTCGAAGTGATTCATACCATTGAGCGCATCGTGCGTCGCGCGGGGCTGCCCTACGCCGTGACGCAGGGCTTCTCTCCGCACATGCGCGTGGGCTTTTCGTCGGCGCTGCCGGTGGGAACGTCGTCGACCTGCGAGTGGTATGACCTTTTTATGACCGAGTTCGTCGCACTCGACGAGGCGTTTGAGCGCCTGGCGGCGGCATCTCCGGCCGATCTTGCCCCCATTGAGGCGGCATACATCGACGTGCGCACGCCGGCACTGACGGCGCAACTCACGCGTCTGTCCTATCGTATCGATTTGCATCTCGATCCTGAGGCACCGGTGGATGCCGACGGGGTGCGTCGCGCTATCGATACGTTGCGTGCAGGCCATGGCATCGACTACGCACGCGGTAAGAAGAGCAAGCGCCTCGATCTTGACCACACACTGGTGGGTTATGAGCTCACGGCGGGGGAGCGTCCGGACCATCTGGTGCTCATGCTCGACACCCATGCCGATAACGAGGGCTCCATGCGTCCGGAGATTTTGCTTTCTGCTGCTGATGTTTTGTTGCAGGGCTTGACCCCGGGCGTCGATGCACCTATTGTTTCCACCGGTATGCAAGACCTCGTGACCATCTGCTCCTACGATGTCGAGCGTCAGAATCAAGCATGCGAGGACGACGAGGGCCGACTCGTCAGCCCCATACCTGTGCGAACTTGTGGATTTGCTCCACATACTCGTTGACGGGGTTATTATC
>DBFCNY010000087.1:0-5233 GCA_048298285.1 Collinsella sp. | reverse complement strand
GGAGAAGCGCGTACGGGTGGAGTTGTCACGGAACAGGGAGACGGCCAGACCCGAATCGAAGATCTTGGACGAAACGTTGTTCTCGCGCAGCTCGCGCAGGGCGTCGGCGACGATGTAGAGCGCCTTGAGCTCATCGGTGGTCTTATCCCAGGTGTGCAGGAAGTCGCTGCCGTACATGCCCTTAAAATCGAGGCCGTTCAGCTGCTCGACGAGCTCGGTAAACTTGGCGTCCATGTAAATATCCTTTCCAAAGATGAAACGATTGCAATGAGTAGATGTGCTCCGGCATGCGCGTGTGGCTAGAACATGCAGAGCACCATGACGAGGACCCGCTACCGTCGAGGAAGCATGGGAGATAACGACCGCGGGCCCCAAGTCAACAGGGGGTGCCGGGGACACGAGCTGTCCCCGGCTCAACAAGATCGAGGAATGGGACTAATCGATCTTGTTGTTGGTCAGACCGGCGCGGAACACGGTGGCGTCGCCATCGGCCTGGCTCGGATCGTAGAGGTTCAGGGCAGCCACATACATGGCGGCAGCGGTGACCAGGTCGTCCTTGTAGGTGACCTCGTTGGGAGCGTGAGCCTGAGACTCGGCACCCGGGCCGAAGCCGACGCAGGGGATGCCATAGCGGCCCTGGATGGAAACGCAGTTCGTGGAGAAGGTCCACTTGTCGCACAGCGGGCGACCGGTGCGCTTGTCCATGCTGGGCTCGCAGCCGATGCGCTCGTCACCGAACATGGCCTTGTGGGCGTCGACGAGGGCCTTGACGTGCGGAGCGGTCTCCTTGTTGATCCACGTGGGGAAGTAAGCCTCGGTCTCGTAGACCTCGCCGGTCCAGGACGGACGGTCGTACATGTACATGGAGACCTTCACGTCGTCGCCGTACTTCTTGGCGGCCGGCAGGTTACGGATCTCTTCCAGGCAGGACTCCCAGGTCTCACCGGCGGTCATGCGACGGTCGATGGAGATGGCGCAGGAGTCAGCGACAGCGCAGCGGCTGGGGCTGGTGTAGAAGATCTGGCTGACGGTGCAGGTGCCGCGGCCCAGGAAGCGGGCGTCCTCGAAGTGCTCGGGGTTGTACTTGGGGTCGAGCATCTTGACGAGGCCCTTGATGTCGGTCGACTCGTCACAGCCGTTGTTGTTGAGGGCGCGGACGTCGGCGATGATGTCGGCCATCTTGTAGATGGCGTTGTCGCCGCGGTCGGGAGCGGAGCCGTGGCAGGAGGTGCCGTGAACGTCGACGCGGATCTCCATGCGGCCGCGGTGACCGCGATAGATGCCGCCGTCGGTGGGCTCGGTGGAAATGACGAACTCGGGCTTAATGCCGTCCTTGTTGTAGATGTACTGCCAGCACATGCCGTCGCAGTCCTCTTCCTGGACGGTGCCGACGACCATGATCTTGTAGCCCTCGGGGATGAGGCCCATGTCCTTCATCATCTTGGCAGCATAGGTAGCAGAAGCCATGCCGCCCTCCTGGTCGGAGCCGCCGCGGCCGTAGATGATCTCGTCGGTTTCGTAGCCCTCATAGGGATCGGCATCCCAGTTCTCGATGTTGCCGATACCGACGGTGTCGATGTGGGAGTCGATGGCGATGATCTTGTCGCCCTCGCCCATAAAGCCCATAACGTTGCCCAGGCCGTCGACCTTGACCTCGTCATAGCCAAGGCTCTCCATCTCGGCCTTAATGCAAGCGACAACCTCACCCTCCTCGCAGGACTCAGAGGGGTGGCTAATCATTGCGCGAAGAAAACGCGTCATATCAGCACGATGGGACTCAGCAGCGTTTTTAATTGCCTCGAAATCGAGTTCCTTAGTCATAACAGTCAACCTTTCTACAAGGGTTTACCTACAGGTAGATATTTCAGATAGATCACTTGTGCCAAGCAGCGTGAGGTCGAGTACCCGGCAAGCAAGTAAACGTAGGAGGCGGACGGAGGACTTTGCTCCGTCGCGAGTTCCGCACGAGCCGGAGAGCACTTAATGTGCTCTCCGTGCGAGCAGGACTGTCCGAGCAGGGAGTAAAGTCCTCCGGCTGCCTCCGGACAGGTCAGTCTGCTAGCAGGTCGGATACTCGCCCTCCCAGACGATGCGACGGTACTGATCCGGGTCCGTGTCACCTTCCGTGGAGAAGCAGAGCACGGAGCTCGTCTTGTCCAGGCCGATGAGTTCCTTGAGCTCGGCGTACTCGGGATCGAGCATGAGGGTCTCGACCAGGCCGGTGGTCACAGCGCCGGACTCGCCGGAGATGACGCGCGGGTCGCCCTTCTCGGGGGCGCCCAGGGTACGCATGCCGCGAGCGGTGACCCAGTCGGGGCAAGACACGAAGGCGGTGGTGTGGTTGCGCAGGATATCCCAGCCCAGGATGTTGGGCTCGCCGCAGCACAGGCCGGCCATGATGGAAGGCATGTCGCCGTCCACGATACGCGGATCGCCATCGCCGGCGGCAGCACCCTTGTACAGGCAGGCGGCAGGCGCGCACTCGACCACAACAAAGGTCGGCGGGTTATCGGGATACAGGTTGGTGAAGTAGCCCACCACGGCGCCGGCCAGCGAGCCCACGCCAGCCTGGACAAAGACGTGCGTCGGGCGGTTGATGGCCATCTCGCGCAGCTGCTCGGCAGCCTCGGAAGCCATGGTGCCATAGCCCTCCATGATCCAAGACGGGATCTTCTCGTAGCCCTCCCAGGCGGTGTCCTGAACGATAACGCCGCGCTCGCAGGCGTCGGCCTCGGCGGCCGCCATGCGCACGCACTCGTCGTAGTTGACCTCTTCGATGGTCACCGTGGCGCCCTCGGCGGCGATGTTATCGAAGCGGGGCTTGGTGGAACCCTTGGGCATGTGCACGACAGCCTTCTGGCCCAGCTTGTTGGCAGCCCATGCCACGCCGCGGCCATGGTTGCCGTCGGTGGCGGTAAAGAAGGTAGCCTGGCCAAAGTCCTTGGCAAGCTGATCGGAAGTCAGGTAATCGAAGGTGCACTCGGCAACGTCCTTGCCGGTCTCGTCGGCAATGTAGTTGGCCATGGCAAACGAGCCGCCCAGGACCTTAAAGGCGTTGAGGCCAAAGCGATAGCTCTCGTCCTTAACGCACAGGTTGGACAGGCCCAGGCGCGCAGCCTGACCGTCCAGACGGGCAAGCGGAGTGACGGTATATTGAGGGAACGACTGGTGGAAGGCGCGGGCCTTCTTCACGTGGTCGAGACTCATGATTCCCAAGTGCTTGTCATCGCTCTTGGGCATCGTGTTGCCCGCCCACTGGATCTTATCGGCCATACGGTGAACTCCTTAAGTCCTCTCTTGCCGGCCCCCGCATACGCGTTTCAGCCCATTCCCATTCATGCGACTGAACTTTTATGTGGATGCCAAACAAAAAGTTTGTTAGCACTGTTCTATCACACTTTTTGCTTGGCAAACCTAACAAATTGTTTGTTGCCGTAATCGGTACCTTTTCGCCGACGAACGGTCACATAACGCAGTGACACTTTCGCTATTTGCGAACAGGTGTGGTTTATGGCAAAGTGTGCCCAAACTAATTTTTAGGAAGGTACCTATGACCCCCGCACAGATTGAGTTCTATAAGCGCCTTGCACACGGCCTGGCACTCCA
The DNA here is from genome assembly GCA_048298285.1 of Collinsella sp. GTDB lineage: Bacteria > Actinomycetota > Coriobacteriia > Coriobacteriales > Coriobacteriaceae > Collinsella. The sequence goes on along the minus strand of DBFCNY010000087.1, from coordinate 1,627 downwards.
ATTTGGCCCCAACTGTGAAGTCGTCGTCCACGACCTGGAGACCGAGGACGTGGACCACTCCATCGTAGTGATCGAAAACGGCCACGTCAGCGGGCGCAAACTGGGTGACGGCCCCAGCCATATCGTGTTTGAGTCCATGCACGAGGGCGCCACCGACGTACACGACCGCGAGCCGTACCTCACTAAAACCACCGACGGTAAGCTGCTCAAATCGTCGACGATCTTTATCCGCAACGACGAGGGCAAGCCCGTCGGCATTTTGGGCATCAACTTTGACATTACGCTTATGAAGGCATTTGAGCGCTCGCTCGACGCTTTTACCGGCACCGGCGGCACGGGCTATACCGAGCCCGAGCCCATTACCAAGAACATCGGCGACCTGCTCGAGGACCTGCTGCACGAGTGCGAGCAGTTTGTGGGCAAGCCCGCGGCGCTCATGACCAAAGACGAGCGCATTCGTGCCATTGGCTACCTCGACCGTCGCGGTGCCTTCCTCATTTCCAAGTCGAGTGAGCGCGCCTGCGAGTTCTTTGGCATCTCCAAGTACAGCTTCTATAGCTACCTCAATGAGGCCAAGGCGGCGGCCGGCGACAAGTAGGCACTCGCCTGGATTGCCCCTCCCTTTTTGGACGCGAGTTCTGGAAAGCACGAATCCGAGACCGAGCCGCTTGGGAAGTTCCATATAATCGATGTCATTAGTATTTCGAAAGGATGGGACAGAATGGCGTTGAGCAAGGCATCATGCACCGGTCGCGGATTGATTCCGGCAATTGGTGGACATGTGCACCGCATGTTCGATGAGGGTGAAGACGACCTGTTTTCGCTAAGCCTTGACGACGTGATGGATGATCGCCCGTGGACCGCCGACGAACTCATGGGCGGCGGGGCTCGCCCGTCAAACCCCAATCCCGCACTTGCGCCTAAGCCCGCATCTGCGCCGACTCCTGCGCAGTCGCCCGTTTCGACGCCCGCGCCTACGCCCGCACCCACTTCGGCGCCCACGCCCGCTCCCCGCCCCGCAAGCGACCCGTCCGAGACGGCGGCATTTCTCGCTGCAGCGACGCAGGGCAAATCGGCCGACAGCACCGTTATGTACAACGCCCAGCAGTTACCTGTTCCTGCGGCACGCAAGCTTCCGGTCACAAGGCTCGATGAGCCCGTTGCCCATCAGGTTGCCCACGATTCCTGGGCTGCAGCCGATCTGGATGAGACCTCTACCGGCATGCCGGCGCTCGATGTTCCAGTTAACCCGCTTTTTGCCGCCAACACGGGCGCCGCGGACTATGAGGGCGGTGCGGCATATTCCGATTATTCCGATGGCTATGCTGGCAACGGTCGCATCGAGACAGAGGATTATGGCACCGCATCGAGCGATTATCTCAACGATCCGTACGCTGCCACGCCTGCACCGGAATATGACCCGGAGGCCGCGTCCGCACCGGCGTATACCAAAAGCACGGGCGAAGAGCGCTTCGCCGATTATTACGCCAAGGAAAAGGCGCTGCGTTTCTCGGAATTTCCGCAGGCAGTCAAGGTTGCCTTTATCGCCATTGTCATTGCCCTGCTCGGCGTCATTGCGTTTGAGGGATTCCAGCTGTTCCGCGGCCCCACCCAAGCGGAGTCGGAG
>DBFCNY010000086.1:0-1932 GCA_048298285.1 Collinsella sp. | reverse complement strand
AATCGTCCAAATAGGTGTTGCCAATCCAGGCATCTACCTCGCGGGATCGGCGTTCTCCTCGCAGGGCCTCACGGCCGCGGGCACGCTCACGATGCTCCTCTGCGCGCTCGCCAACACGTCGCCTCCGAGGCCGCGAGCGCCCACGGGGGCTCCGTCTCGCTCGCCAACAGCCCCTCGGGCGGCGCGGTGGCCACCATCGCGGTCCCCCTGTGCGGGGCCTGACGAATCAGGCCCTCACACTGGCATACCTCGCAACCAAACGCTTCCCGGATAATTCATGAGGCCGTACTTGTATTCGAGCCTGCCTATCTCTGCGGCAAGCGTCTCCGTCATGTAGAAGGTTTTCGTGCGGCCCGTCGACTTCGCCAGACGGTCGTACCTGTTCGCGAGGTCCTCGGGGGTTCTCAGGGCTGCGGTGGCGGTTGCCATGATGCACCTCCCGGTTAGATGCAATACGTGTATTACTTTCTATCACATCACCCGAACCCCGCACCGGCGTACGGTCGTATCTGCTTTTTTACCTTACATTTTGTCAACCGGCCCATGCTCGGCTTGTTCAGCCGGATTAAATCAACTGTTAAATCAATCCAGGCCTGTAGGGGGCGGTGGAAATCTTTCGAGGACTGGGGGCGCCGTCCCTGGGTCGGCTCCTCGATGGCCGCGGCTGAATTCCCCTGCCATCGGCTGCGTGGGTTCCGGCACGGGGCTCTGGCACTGCCCCAACGGGGCGCAAGACTCGGCTGTTGGTCGTACCGGACGGCATATGTTTTGAGACCGGCAAGCTGATGCCGGCTCGAGGACAGCGGCCCGGTGCACCGGGCCGATCGATAGCGGTCTCAGGTTCACAGCGCAGCTTCTCAGGGCTCGCATATATAGGAAGACTTGATTGGCAATCGATTTTAATGAAGTCGGCAGCGCATGTCAGAGCTTTCAGCAAACCGCAGGTAAATTCGTATACCAAAAATTGGTACACGGATTTACCTGCGATGTTCATGCTTGGTCAAAAGCCTATCAAGCGATATATCCATTATTTTAATGCGCGCGCCTGAGCTTTTGCCTGAAGTGGCAGTCCGACCGCCGGCAGGCGGCCACGCTATATCCAAAGGCCACGCCTACTCCCCGTGCCCGGCTACGTCGACGACCCAGTGCTGCCCGTCGAGTTCCTGCCGCAGAGCTACATCAGGGACGTCTTATTGGGGGACGACCACATGGAACCCCGGGAGATCAAGCTGTACGGCTGATCCATCCGTCAACAACATGTCAAAGCCCCAAAACCCAACAGGATCGCGAACGAGGGGATGAATTGACCGCCCGGGTATTTGCGCCAGGGCGGTCAATTTTATCAACCATGGGTGCGATTCTGTGAGGCCATTTTTCTGGCATCCGCCGTTTGCTCCGGTCTCAACGCACCCATCGACCGTTCAGTAATCTTTGCGAACGCGACCACGTGCGCATTTGTCGAACAATCAAATGTCCGACAATGTCTGACGGAGCTGTCAGATATTCACGCACGAACAGGCGAGCTTCGCGAGCGATTGTAGGCAACTAGTAGCCCCAGCTGCGTCTTTGGCGCAGGTTCGACGTCTGACATCTTGAATGTCTGACGTTGAACGAAGCTGGTTGATAACAAGCAGGTGGAATAAACATGGAGCCCGACACCTCTCGCGCAATCGGCGCGCGGCAAGGGTCTGGCCCATCTCATATGTTGCCAACGCTAACGGTGAACCTGAGCGCCCGGGCACATTCTTTGTTGGCTGAAACCGGCATAGCAACTAGCGGAAGGCATCATCGAAGGAGTGTGCTGGAAAGCACCCGTCTCCTTAACTGTTAGAAATGCAAGTTAATAATCTATGTGGTCAATATAATACCGTTGAACCCGCATATCGATACCGCTCGGCCATTCGCCTCGCCCCCGTCGCACGCATCTTCATC
>DBFCNY010000085.1:0-3918 GCA_048298285.1 Collinsella sp. | reverse complement strand
CATCGATCTCGACCGGCAGCGTAACCAGCTGGAACAGCACGCTAAACGAAAAGAAGATCAGCGCGAGCGTCGTGAGCCCCGCGATGTTCATGAACAGGCCCATAAGCAGCACGATCGTCCAGGTGTTCTGGGTAAAGTTGACGACCGGCACGAGGGCGGTACGCACCTTCATCATGGCGTAGCCGCTTTGACGCTGAGCGGCATGACCGGCCTCGTGGCAGGCGACGGCAACGCTTGCGACCGACCCGCCCGAGCGATTGGCGTCCGAGAGATACAGGTTGTTATCCTGCGGGTTGTAATGGTCGGTGAGCTCGCCGGCGACGCCCTTAATGCCCACGGCGTTGCAACCGTTGGCATCGAGCATGCGGCGAGCAACCGCAGCACCCGTGTCGCCGTCCGAGCGAACCTTGGACCACGTCTTGTACGTCGAGTTGATATAGCTCTGTGCAGCAAGACCGAGCACCGTGCAGACAAGAACAACCAGTAGGTACAGCGGGTCGATACCAAAGCCGTATCCATAGTAATAAGGCATGCGAATTCCTCCGAATCGAGTTACACGTTGGAGGCATTTTACCCATTCGCCCAACCAAAGAGACAGCATCAATGTTTTGGCATTGCCGCTCTCGAACGTTTGCAGTGCCTGTCAAAACCGCGTAACTATAAAAGCTCTATCTTTCCGTCCTTCACGGTGAGCCCCATATTGCCCGAAAGCAGATCGTCCAGGCGTGAGCCCACAAGCTCAAAGCGCCAGCCTTCGCGCAGGGGGCTCTGCTCGGGATGCTCAATGTAGTCGGCCAAGTCGTCGCGCGAGGCAATGACCGAGGTCGCCACGCCCGAGCGCTCGGCAACCAGGCGAATGAGCGCATACATAAGATCGGTCACGCTCTCCAGCTCCGGCGAGATCTGACGGTGCCCGCGCACCATGAGCGGCAGGCGATCGTGCGGGCAACTCGCGCCGCGTTTGATGGCCATGAGCGCGCCGTCCACATCGCGCTCCCCCAGCTGGTCGGTACCGCGGATACTGCGGAACTCCTCGACGCGCATGGGATTGCGCTTGACGAGCGCCAGCAGCGTATCGTCGGACATGACCCACTTGCGCGGGATGTTGCGTCGCTCGGCACGGTCCTCGCGCCAAGCGGCAAGCTCGCGCGCGATGCCCAGCTGATGGCGGCTGCAGGAGTTGATGCGCTTGACCTTGCGGAACGCCTCGTGACGATCAGCGCGATAGTGCGACTCGTCGGCCAGTGGGCGTAGCTCGTCGAGCACCCAGTCCACGCGGCCCAGCTCGCGCAGGCGGCTCATCATCTCGGTATAGGCGACGATCAGGTACTTGACGTCATCGATCGCGTACTCGATCTGCTTGTCGGTCAGCGGACGGCGCGACCAGTCGGTCAGTGACTCGGTCTTGGGCAGAGAGACGCCGCAAAACGTCTGCACGAGCGCGCCGTACGAAATCTGCTGGCGTTCGCCCAAAAAGGCGGCAGCCACCTGCGTGTCAAAAATAGGACGCGGCAGCACGCCCACGGTATGGAGCATGACCTCCATATCCTGCGAGCAAGCGTGGAACACCTTGGTCACGCTCTCGTCGGCCATAAGCTCGGCGAGCGGTGACAGGTCGCCAATCACCAGGGGGTCGACCGCGACGCTCTCGGCAGGGGTGGCAATCTGGACCAGGCACAGACGCGGATGGAACGTGCGCTCGCGCAAAAACTCGGTATCGACGGCAATCGCGTCGAACTCGCGGGCGCGCTGGCAAAAGTCGAGTAGAGCCTGATGTGTGGAAATGTACATATCAACCCATCGAATAAGGTTAGGCCCGAAAAACACGGGTAGGATATCGGCATTGCCTTACAACTATACTCGGTTAGTCACAGAACGGGAACGTAAGTATGCGCTGCCTTATCATCCACAACCCGGCATCGGGCCCCAGCTCAGATGAAATCTACGCATTCACGCACGCCCTCGCACAGGGCGGCGACGAGGTCGTGATGCGCTTTATCGGCGATGGCATGGAGCCCGAAGACGCCGTGGCGGACGTGCGCGAGTTCGATCGCGTGGTGGTCTCGGGCGGCGACGGCACCGTCTCCAACGTGCTCGACCAGATGCGCGGATGCGGCGTCCCCACACTCGTCTTCCCCTCTGGCACGGCCTGCCTGTTCTTCAACAACATCGGCAATGCCCCCGAGGCGGCGGCACTCGCCAAGGCCTGCCGCGCCGGCCGCACCGTCAAGGCAGACATGGGCGAGCTCTTTTGGCTCGACGAGAACGGCAACGAGAAGCGCCACGGCTTTATCATCATCGCCGGATCGGGCTACGACGCCGAGATCATGATGAAGGCCGCCCCCACCAAAAACGACATCGGTGAGATCGCCTACTTCCTGTCCGCGCTCGCCACGCCCAATCCCACGGTGGCGCACTTTACCATTGAGCATGACGGCATTGTCGAGGAGCTCGACGGCATCTGCTGCATGGCAGGCAACACCTCGGTCATCCAAAACGACATCAATCTGTTCCCCGACTGCCGCATGAACGACGGCATGGTGGACATCGCAGTCATCGAGCCCGTGCGCACCGTGCAGCTGCTGCCCACCGTGATTACCGCCGCGCTCGACCCCGCCGGCAAGGTGCTCGGCCGCCCGCAGTTCAAAATCATCCAGACCAAGGAAGCCAAGATCACCTGCACGCCGTCGCTGGGCATGCAGTTCGATGGCGAGATTATCTCCAGCAACTCCGGCGTCTTTGGCGCCCGCGCGCTTCCGCAATGTCTCGACCTCATCGTCGACGAATTCTCACCGCTCGGTAAATAGGAGGACCCCATGAACGACAATCCCCTGCTCGGCTTTATCGTCATTGTTCTGGCCATGCTCGTCGGCTATGCGATCAACGTGATCCACCGTCGGAAGAAGTAATTCCACATTGGTATGATATTCATCCAATTATCGTCTCCCCCGCTGTTTATGCATTTGCCAAACAGCGGGGGATTTTCATTTTTGGTATTTCCAGACGCTTTATCCAGATGAAGTAATTGCAGGGAGTCTTTATTAAAGTAAAGCTACAAACTGAGTATATTTAACCGCTCATCGCATATTTCATCACGCTTATCGAGTAAGTTTTTTTTCATAGATGAATATTGTTTCCAGTTCGTTACGCTAATGGGGTGTCTTTATTGGCTGAAGCTCTCTGGCGACAGAGGGCTTTCGCACGCTGGGAGGGAATATGAGGAAAACTCACCCCGTCAACGCGCTCAAGAAGCTAGGCATAGGCCTCGCCTTTGGAGCTGCAACCATCATGTCCATGCCGACGTCTGCGCTCGCCTGCACGCAGATGTACATGGGCAAAAACCTTACGGCCGACGGCAACACGTACTACGGCCGTGCCGAGGACTTTGGCAAGCGCTATCTCAAGCACTATGGCATCGAACCCGCCCACGAAGCCGGCTTTACGTACAGCTCGAATGAGTCTGCTTTCGAATACACTTCGAATAAGCCTACATATCGCTACAGCTACGTACGTGACCATCCCTCCAATTGGGAGGGCCACACCGACGCCTACTCCGAAGCCGGTATCAACGAGAAGGGTGTCTCTTGCTCCGCTACGCTGAGCACCTCCTATAACGAGGATGCCAAAGCAGCAGACCCAATCGATGAGGCTACCGGCATCGGCGAGTACAGCTACGGCAGCGTCATCCTGGGCCAGAGCGCCAATGCCCGCGAGGGCGTCGAGCTCCTCGGCAGCCTGATCGACGAGCAGGGCACTTGCACTAACGACCAGATCATTATCGCCGACAACAACGAGACCTGGTAATGTCGAGAAAGTTGGTGTAGCGCCCGATCCGAAGTGAGTCGGCCCGGCGTCCTGGAATCTGGAATACGGTTGATATCCTATGCCGCCTCGACCCTGTCCGCAAGCTCGAGGCCG
>DBFCNY010000084.1:0-3342 GCA_048298285.1 Collinsella sp. | reverse complement strand
GCGGAGACCCCATGCTGTCGTATTTTTCGCCCCAGGCGGGCGGTCTCATGTGCGGGTCGTGCGCGTCGAGCGTTCCGGGTGCCGAGCTGGTGTCGGCCGGTGAGGTCGCGTGGCTGCGCGCCCTCATGTCCATGACCTTCGATGCGCTCATGGCCGAGAAAATTGACCCGCATACGGCGGCGTTCTTGCTCGGGCTTTCGCATGTGTGGGCTGCGACGCACGCCGATCAGCGGCTCCGTGCGATGGAATTCATGTTGGGTCGGTGATGATGCGCAGGTGTGCGCCGCTTGTGGTAACATACCGACCTGTTGGTACCTCGACCTTGGTTGTTCGCTCCACCGGCGGCTTCCCAGTCCGAGGCGAATAGAGTCGCCCGCGGGCGACGCGAAACGAAAGGTGAAACAATGACTGTTTCCAAAGAGCGCAAGGCGGAGCTGACCGCCCAGTTCGGTAACTCCCCGGTCGATACCGGTAACCCCAAGGTTCAGGTCGCCATTCTGTCCGAGCGCATCAAGGAGCTGACCGAGCACATGAAGTCCCACCAGAAGGACTTCCACACCCGTCGTGGCCTGCTCATGCTCGTTGGCCGCCGCCGTCGTCTTCTCTCCTACATCAAGAAGAACGACATCGTCGAGTACCGTGAGCTCATCAAGGCTCTGGGCATCCGCGACAACATCCAGTAAGGATTTGTACATGCTAAGAGCGTCCTGCGCAGCGGGGCGCTCTTTTTGTGTAAGGGCGTGAACAATCACGCTCTACAGCGTGGCGGGGGCAGGGGGCCCGCGTCACATGAGAAGCCCGCAGGCAAGGGGCCTGTGGGGTAAAGGAGAACAATGACACTCGTATCCAAGACCTTTGAGCTGTACGGCAAGACCTACACCTTCGAGTCCGGCGAGCTTGCCAAGCAGGCCACCGGCGCTTGTCTGGTCAAGCAGGGCGACACCACGATGCTCGACACCGTGGTCGTCTCCAAGGAGCGCAAGAACTACGACTTCTTCCCGCTGACCGTCGACTTCAACGAGAAGATGTACGCTGCCGGCCGTATCCCGGGTGGCTACCTCAAGCGCGAGGGCCGTCCCAGCGAGAAGGCCACGCTCACGGCCCGTATGATCGACCGCCCGATTCGCCCGAGCTTCCCGGACGGCTTCCGCAACGAGGTGCACATCGTCGCCACCTCGCTCGTCGCCGACCAGGTCAACCCCTTCGACGTTATCAACGTCATGGGCGCCTCTCTGGCCATGACGCTCGGCGGCGTGCCCTTCGAGGGTCCGCTTGCCTGCGTGCGCATCGGCCGCAACGTGGAGACCGGCGAGTTTATCGTCAACCCCACCTATGAGGAGCGCGAGAACTCCGATCTGGACCTGGAGCTGGGCGGCTCTGCCGACTTTATCTCGATGGTCGAGGCCGGCGCCGAGGAGATCTCCGAGGACGACATGCTCGCCGCTATGAAGTTTGGCCAGGAGGCCCTTGCTGCCTTCTGCCAGGCCCAGGACGAGTTCGTCGCCGAGTGGGAGCAGGTCAACGGCGCCATCGTCAAGAAGGAGTACCCGCTCGACCAGCCCGTCGAGGAGGTCCAGGAGCGCATTTTCGCCCACTACGACGAGATGGCCGCTGCCCTGCGCGACGCCGACAAGCTTTCCCGCATCGGTAAGGTCGAGGCTCGGAAGGAGTCCATCCGCGCCGAGTTCACCGACGAGGAGCAGGCCGCCTGGGAGCGCGAGATCCCCGTGGCGCTCAAGAAGCTCGAGAAGAAGGCCATGCGCACCATGGTCGTCGAGACCGGCGAGCGCGTCGACGGTCGTGCCGCCGACGAGATTCGCCCCATCATGGTGAAGGATAACTACCTGCCGCTCGTTCACGGCTCTGGCCTGTTCCAGCGCGGTCAGACCCAGGTGCTCTCCGTCCTGTCGCTCGGTATGCTCAACGAGGGCCAGCGTCTGGATACCATTGAGCCCACCGAGGGCAAGCGCTACATGCACCACTACAACTTCCCGCCGTTCTGCACCGGTGAGACCGGCCGCATGGGCAGCCCCAAGCGCCGCGAGATTGGTCACGGCAACCTGGCCGAGCGCGCTCTGCTCCCGGTGCTTCCCGACGAGAACGAGTTCCCCTACGCCATCCGTGTGGTCTCCGAGGTCATGGAGTCCAATGGCTCCTCTTCGATGGCTTCGACCTGCGGCTCCACGCTCGTCCTTATGGACGGCGGCGTGCCCATTAAGCGCCCGGTCTCCGGTATCGCCATGGGCCTGATCCAGGAGGAGGGCAAGACCGTGGTCCTGTCCGACATCCAGGGCCTCGAGGACTTCCTGGGCGACATGGACTTTAAGGTCACTGGCACCACCGAGGGCATCACCGCCCTGCAGATGGACAACAAGGCCACCGGCCTCACCTTCGACATCTTGGCCCGCGCCCTGCAGCAGGCCAAGGAGGGTCGCGCCTTCATCCTGCAGAAGATGCTCGATGTGATCCCCGAGCCGCGTCATACCACGCGCAGCACCGCTCCGCGCATCGTCTCCATCCAGGTTCCGACCGATAAGATCCGCGACGTCATCGGTTCCGGCGGCAAGGTCATCCGCGGCATCCAGGACGAGACCGGCGCTTCGGTCGACATCCAGGAGGACGGCACCGTCTTTGTCGGCGGCACCGGCGAGTCCGTCGATCAGGCCGTCGAGCGCATCAAGCTCATCATCAAGGTTCCCGAGCCGGGCGAGGAGTACACCGGTCGCGTTGTCTCCATCCAGCCGTTCGGTGCTTTCGTCAACCTGCTGCCCGGTAAGGACGGCCTGCTGCACATCTCCCGCGTCGCCAAGGGTCGCGTGGAGAAGGTTGAGGACGTCCTCAACGTGGGCGACGAGGTCAAGGTCGTCGTCATCGAGGTCGACGATCGCGGCAAGATCTCGCTCGATCGTCTCGACAAGCCCGAGGCCCCGGCTCGCGCCGAGGGTGCCTCCGAGGGCGACGGCGAGCACTTCCAGCGTCGCGAGCGTCCGCGTCGCGAGCGCTCCGAGCGCAGCGACCGTCCGCGCCGTCCTGGCGACAACGGAGGCCGCAAGCCCCGTCGTCACCATGACGCCGAGTAACAGCCGCATATAAGCAGTTCATCAAGGGCGACTCCGTAACGGGGCCGCCCTTTTGCTATTCCCGGCGGGGTCCGCGGGTAAAGTTTCCTGCTCTACAGTCCTGCGCAAGACGGAAAGCACATTAAGTGCTTTCCTTTGCGTGCGGAACTCGCGATAAACTTCATATGCGGCCCTCCCGGGCGCAAGCAAAAGGGCTGGTTAGCGCTGTTGGTCGCTTGCTGGTCTTCTGTTCTTAGTTGATATACTTTTTTGCATCTAACGC
>DBFCNY010000083.1:0-12063 GCA_048298285.1 Collinsella sp. | reverse complement strand
GGCTGCTCTCACTGAGCTCTTTAACGGCATCAAGAACGGCGACACGCCTATCATCGTCGAGAACATCGTCAATGACATTGACGAGATCGTTAAGATAACTCGCTTCGACGGCTGGCAAGCTACCACGGCTGGCGTGAAAGAGGTTAAAAAACAGCTCCGTGCCATTCTGTGGATGCGCTATAAGCTCAAAGACCAGGCTCTTTTTGATAAGGCGTATTCGTATATCGAACTCTACTATTAGGTAACAGAAGACAGAGTTCTAGGGACGCTCCGCATTAACCATTTCATAGGATGTGGAGCGTCCCAATTTGAACGAGTAACGTCTTGCGATGGGCGAATGCTGCAGTCCCAATGGCTCGATAACCTTTTCTTAGTCTGGTGTTTAAGTCTTCACTAGAAGCCATCCACACTTTGTAGTTAATTGGTTCCTTCTTCACAGGCGAAACGACAATATTGTCTGCCCCGCCTACCTCCCCTCCGCCTTCAGCCTCAGCAGCAGGTCTCTCAGCTCGGGGCACTTGCTGGAAAGGCGCGTCTGGGGTCGCTCGCCCATCCCCCAACGCTGGCGGACTTCCTGGGCGTGCGGACTCACGCGGTAGTCCCCATCCATCATCTGCTTGAGCAGCTTGGCGGTCACGCGCGCATCGGCTAGGGCGCTGTGGGCGTGGCCCGTCGACTCGTCGAACTCGATACCAAACCACGTCGCCGCGTCACTCAAAGAGACGCACCCGTGGCTGCCCACGTCCATGATCGAGGTGTAAAACGCCTGCAGGTCGGCCCAGTCCGTAGGAAATGCGGCAAGGTCGATGTGTTTTGCCTGGCACTCGGTCAAAAGCTGTCGACGATCCGCCCCGCTCCAACGACCACCTGGGCGGAGTAGCGACCGATCCAATCGCTGAGCCTTTTGATCACCGCATAGAGCGGGTCGGCCATCGCGGTGTCCACGGCCGATATCCCCGTGAGCTCGCGGACGGGAAACGCAACGCCTTCGGTAAATTCTGTCTGCACAAACTGCGAGAACTCGCCTATAACGTTGCCGCGGTTATCGAGCTTGACGGCGCCGACCTCGATAATCTCATTGCGCAGTCCACGGCGCTGGCGCTGCTTTGGCACCGGCGCAAACTCAAAGTCCAGCACAATCTGGCGCGCAAAGTTCGTCGTATCGATAGCCGAGATACCCGGCGTCTTTTCAACTGACACGGTTAGGGCCTTTCTCCGTTGCCTGCCGCTTGCTACATAGGCGGCTACATTGCCGTAAGGATAGGTGGCCGCGCGGACATGAAAGCTGGGCGCAATACCATGCGCCAGGCACACGTCATGCAGACGGCCCCAAGAGAGTTGCCCGCTCTATTCATATGCATGAAAAAGATTTAGGCCCGGTGACTTGAATCAGCGGTCATCCCGGGCCCATCAGAGCTCGTAGAGCTCTTGGTTGCTTTGGTCTCGCTCTTCACGGCGCTTATCGAACTTTCCGAGGCACTCAAGCAGCATTCGAAGCATAACAAGTCGCTGCCATTAAGGCACTGACCTCTTGACCAAGCAACGGCGCTGCCCAGCTATCACCCTTGGGCTGCCGTCAACTTTATTCTATCCGCGAGCATCTGGTTTACCAAATGGATTTTCGGTAAAGGAAGCACGGCACGCCCGCAAAACCACTACGCCCCAAGTGCCGCCATGGGAATCACCGCCACGCCGTCGTCGCGTGTATAGGCAATGCTCCCCTTTCCAACCACGACCGCCAAAAACGCCGGCGCGGCATTCTGGGCGGCAGGATTGGAGAGCACTTTCCTCTCCAGCGCCTTGAGATTTCTCGCTCCATTGTCTGCTTTCGCATCACTCAGCTTGACCTCGATGGCTCCCCAGCGCCCGTCGTGCTCAACGATCAGATCGACCTCAAGGCCCTTCTCATCTCGGAAATAATGGACACTGTTGTCGACACCGCCGTAGGTGGAAAGGAACACGCGCACGTCGCGCAGGACGAGATTCTCAAAGAGCATCCCCAGCGTTTGCATATCGCCAAGCAGCCGCTCAGGGGTAGCCCCCAGCAACGCCGCCGCAAGTGACGGGTCACAGAAGTAGCGCTTGGGGCGCACGCGAACGCGGGCCTTCGAGCGCATGGGCGGCTCCCATCCGCACAGGTCCTCGGTCAGCTTGAGCCTGTTGAAGAGGTCCAAGTACGCAGCGATGGTCCTCTCGTCGGGGCCCGCCTCACCGTACGAGGCGTCCTTTACGAGCGTCTTGTACGTGACAGCCTGGCTCTCGTTCATGGCAAGAGCTCGCAAAAGGCCGTGTGCAAGCTCGGGCGATCATGCGATATACGAAATTACGCCATTCTCAATGCTGTTTTTACGCTACTTTCAATGTAGTTTTTACGCCAAGCATGCCATCCGGAAAGCGCGTCCCGTTCTGAGCCTGAATTCTGGGATGCGCTTTCCGCTGAAGCTTCTACCGGAAAGCGCATCCCATTCTGAGCGGGGATTCTGGGACGTAGTTTCCGCATGCAGCTTCGTTGGGAAAGTTCATCCCAGTTTGGAGCCATAATCTGGGACACCGCTTCCGCCAGAGGTCCCAATCGGAAACGGCATCCCACTCTGGGGCCGAAATCTGGAACGCAGTTTCCGGTTGAGGGCTGTTCCGGAAAATGTATCCCATTCCGAGCGACAATTCCAGGACGCAGTTTTCGCAGATACAAGATGACGATCCGCAGCCCTTATCGCATGCCTTCAAATATGCGATCCAGAACCATAAAACAGCAGATAGAATGCTCTTTTTCAAAAAAGTACACGTCCCGAAACTTACCAAGGCTTCATAACTAGCTACCGTTCACGGGCGCCGATTACCGCCCACCGATTCAAACAAGAAATACGTCGCCAAAAGCAGGCCATCTACCTGCATGGTTAGATTTTGGTCAGCTTTTGGTCAGTTGAGCGGCAAGTTCCGGCTGATACGTTTTTGCTACCAAAAAGGAGGCGGTAGCTCATGACCCATCGCAATGACCAACCCATCGATCAGCTGCTAACCCAAGCCGAACAAGAGGGGCGCTGTCTGATTCCCCCGAGCACGGCGATCCGAAAAGCGCTCCTTCGGCGCACCGGCAGCACGGTCGTCTCGCCCATGCAGGGACTGTTCGCGCGCAAAATGCGCTGGAATGAACTCGACCGGGCGCAGCGTCATTGCGAGATTATTCGCGCCCTTGCGATCATCCACCCCGATTGGACGTTCTGCTCGTTTTCGGCAGCTTGCCTGCTGGGTCTCGAGGTCTCGTGGCGGCACCTGAACGTCGCACATGTCTGCAGCGCGACAAAGCCATCGGCTCGCCCGGCTGCAAGAATTCAGCGCCACCAGATTGATCCGGCAGGCGCGGTGAATCAGGCCGGCACATCGATAACGCCGCCCATTCAAACGGTGACGGATTGCCTGCTGCAGACCGGTTTTGCCGATGGCATGCCCATTGCCGATTCGGCGATCTCAAAGCTCGGCCTAACCCGAGAGCAGCTGATGGAAGCAGTCGAGAAACGGGCGGGCGCTCGCAATGGGCGCGCGGTGCGTACCGCGCTCACCACGCTGCAATATGCCGACGCGCGTGCCGAAAGCGGCGGGGAATCAGTCGCTCGAGCCGTCATGATCGAGACGGGGTTTGCGCCCGATCGGCTCCAATACGAGCTGACGGATCCCTTCGATTCGACCCAGAGCATGCGAACTGATTTTGCCTGGGAGCGTCAAGCCAGGGAGCTCACGCTGGGCGAACTCGACGGGCTTGTCAAATATACCGACCAGACCATGCTTGCGGGACGCACTACTGCCGAGACGCTCGTTGCCGAACGCCAGCGCGAGGCACACCTATCGCTCTACGGCCATCCGCTCATCCGCTTCACCATGAACGAAGTCCGTTCGGCAAGAGTGCTCGCGAAAAAGCTGCAGACGGCAGGCATCCGCCAGACCGCGCTGCCGACATGGCTCAACGAGGTGGACCTGTAGGAGCTACTGAGCTTATGCCCGCCTGCCTGCCAAACTGGGACACACTTTCCGGTTGGCAGCACCCGCGGAAACCATGTCCCAGCCTGGACGCTCAAAACGGGATGCACTTTCCGGATGGCGGGCCTAGCGGAAAGTGCATCCCGGAATCCCGCCTCAGAGCGGGACAGACTTTCCGAATGAAGCACTCAGCGGAAACGGCATCCCGGAATAGACGCTCAAACTGGGATACATTTTCCGCTGAGAGCCGATCCGGAAAACGCATCCCACGCTGAAGCCATATTCCGGGACGCACTTTCCATTTGAGGCCTCTACCGGAAAACGAATCCCATTCTGAGCATCGAATCCGGGATACAGTTTCCGTTTGAAGCCCCGTCCGGAAAGTACGTCCCATTCTGGAGCCGAAATCTGGGATGCCGCCTCCGCTCCAAACAAAAGGCCCCGGCTCGCGATGGAGCCGGGGCCAAAGGCGCAGCGTATGTAGTTGATGTTGAGCGCGAACAGCTCGTCAGCAATGACCGTCCGCGCCCTACCCTACCCGCGGTTGCGGACGCGGCTGTAGGGCGTATCCACCATGGGCAGATTTGGACGCAGCTTGCCGTCAAACGCGCGGTAGGCGTTCTGTACGGCGGGCGCCGTGGGGATCGTTGCGATCTCGCCGATGCCCTTGCCGCCGTATGCCACGGGCAGCAGCTCGTCCTTCTCCACGTAGATGGCGTGGATATCCGGAATCTCGGGCGCACGGAACAGCCCGAGCGTGCCGTACCTTGCCTGGGGCACGCAGTCCTTGAGCGGCCAGTCCTCGGTAAGCGCATAGCCCATACCCATGAGCACGCCGCCTTCGATCTGACCCTGGATGGAGATGGGATTGACCACCTTGCCGGAATCGTGCGCAGCATAGACCTCGCTCACGCGGCCGTCATCATCCAGAATGACCACATGCGTGGCAAAACCGTAGCAGATGTGGCTCTTGGGGTTGGGAACGTCGGCGCCCAGCTTGTCGGTCGGCTCCAGGTACACGTACCCAAACTCGCAGCCCTCGAGCGCCTTGATGGCGGCAGCGGGATCTTGAGGATGCATACCCTGGCCGGCGACGAGTTCCTGTGTGTGCAGCTGATAGGCGCGACCGTCGTCGTACTCGATCTTGACGCCATCACCATGGGCGCTCACAGGAGCATCGGGTGCATGCTTGCCGGCCTCGATGTCAAGCATGGCATCGCGCAGCAGGAAGGCGGCACCGCGCACGGCCTCGCCGGTCACGACCGTCTGACGCGAGCCAGACGTGGTGCCGGAGTCGGGAGCGTTCTCGGTAGAGCACTCGCCATTGGCGATGCAGCGAAGCGGCAGGCCGCATGCCTCGGCAACGTCCTGCAAAAAGACCGTGTTGCAACCCTGGCCGATGTCGGACGTGGCGGCATAGACCACGGCCACGCCGTCCTCGATGCGAATCTTGCAGCGGCCGGCATCGGGCAGGCCAACGCCCACGCCGGCGTTCTTCATGGCGCAGGCGATACCGGCGTGTCCGGGATGCGCATAGTAGGCATCCTTGACCTCGAGCAGCGTCTCCTTCAGCGCCGTGGAGCAGTCGGCAATCTGGCCGTTGGGCAAAACCTCGCCCGGCTCGATGGCGTTTCGGTAACGAATCTCCCACGGATCCAGGCCGACCTTCTCTGCCAGCAGGTCGATCAGGCTCTCGAGCGCAAACTCGGACTGGCAAACGCCAAAGCCTCGGTACGCGCCGGCGGGCGGGTTGTTGGTGTAGTAACCAAAACCGCGAATGTCGGTGTTCTGGTACTTGTAGGGGCCGACGGCATGCGTGCAGGCGCGCTCGAGCACCGGGCCGCACAGCGACGCGTAGGCGCCGGTGTCAAAGTTGATCTCGCAGCCCAGACCGGTAAAGTTGCCCTCGGCGTCGCAGCCCAGCGTAAAGGTGCCGTCCATGGCGTGGCGCTTGGGATGGAACGCGAGCGACTCGGCACGCGTGAGCTTGCACTTCACAGGACGCTGGAGCTTATAGGCAGCAAGCGCGGCCAGGTGCTGAATCGAAACGTCCTCCTTGCCGCCAAAACCGCCGCCCACAAGCATGGTCTCGACAACCACACGCTCGGGCTCGTTGTCCCAGCCAAACATGTGGGCGCACTCTTTGCGCGTATCGTAGGCACCCTGGTCGGTCGACTGCACCTTGACGCCGTTCTTGTACGGGAAGGCGACGGCGCACTCGGGCTCCAAGAAGGCATGCTCGGTAAAGGGCGTGGTAAAGCGCTGCGTCACGGTGAACGCGCTCTCCGCTAGCGCCTTGGCGGCGTCGCCGCGCGTCACGTGACGGCTCTGGCACACGTTGTCCTTGAGTTCCACCGTGTTGCCAAAGGCAAAGAAACTGTCATGCAGGCGCGGGGCGTCGGCAGCCCTAGCCTCGACAATGTTGCGCACGGGCTCCAGCGGCTCGTAATCAATCTTTACGAGCTTCTTAGCTTTCTCGAGCGTCGCCTCGTCCTCGGCAACCACCAGCACGATGGCGTCACCCACGCAGCGGGTGATATCGCCCTGGGCGATCATGACATCCCAGTCCTGGATAAGGTGGCCGACCTGGTTGACCGGCACGTCCTCGGCGCGCAGGATGCCCACCACACCGGGCAGGGCCTCGGCCTTGGAGGTATCAATGGAGAGCACGCGGGCGCGCGGGTACTTGGAGCGCACGGCGCTGGCATAGGTCAGGCCCGGCTGATCGAGTTCGTCGATGTCGTCGGGGTACTTACCCTCGCCGAGCACCTTCTTGCGCACGTCGATACGGAAGGCGCGCTTGCCCACGCCGTAGTCGTCGCCGCGCTCCAAGTCCTCGTCGATCTGCTTTTCGCCGCGGAGCACCGCGGCCGCCAGCGAAATGCCCTCGATGATCTTTTTGTAGCCAGTGCAACGGCAGACGTTACCGCGAATGGCGTACTTGATCTGCTCCTCGGTGGGCTCGGGGTCCTCAGCGATGAGCGCCGCGCCCGCCATGACCATGCCGGGGATGCAAAAACCGCACTGCACGGCGCCCACGGCACCAAAGGCGTACACAAAGGCCTCGCGCACGTCCTCGGGCAGGCCCTCGACGGTCACGATGTTGCGGCCGGCGGCAAGAGCGGTGGTCAGCACGCACGCCTTGACGGCCGCACCGTCCACGTGGATGGTGCAGGTACCGCAGGCGCCCTCGGAGCAGCCGTCCTTGGCGGAGTGAATGTGCAGGTCGTCGCGCAGAAAACGCAGCAACGGTTTGTTTTGGGTCGTCGTGCGCTCGACGCCGTTAACGGTAAAAGTGAATTCCTGTGCCATGGTGATTCCCTTCTACACGCCGGCGGCGATGCCGGTGCGGTCGTGGATGGCGCCATGCGGGCAGACGACGGCGCACATGCCGCACGACAGACAGTCCACGCCGTCGATATGGGCACAGTTGTCCTCGATGCGGATAGCGCCGGCAGGGCACTTTTTGGCGCACATACCGCAACCGATGCAGCTCGTGTCGCAGATCTTGCGCGCAATGGCGCCCTTATCGGTGTTGTTGCAGCGCACCAGAATGTTCTGGTAACCGGGAACGAAGGCAATCACGCGCTGCGGGCACGCCATGCCGCACAGGCCACAGCCCGTGCACTTGGAGCGATCCACGCGGGCGATGCCATCGACCAGCGCAATGGCGCCGTGGGGGCAGGCCGTGACGCAGGCGCCACAGCCAATGCAGCCTTCGCTGCAGCGGGCGTCGCCGCCTGCGGAGGCGCAACCACTTCCGCAGGCAACGTAGGCCACGTTATGTTGAATGGATTTGGCCATAAGAGACTCGCCTATTTCTTAAGAAGGTACGAATAGTTGTCGCGCACAGCCCTGATGGTCAGGCGGACGGCCTCGGGAAGACCGGTGTTGACGGCATCGACCGAGACGGTGCGGACCGTGCCGGCGACGCGAACCTTAAAGTGGTCCTCGTCCACGGCCAGGAAGCCCTCGTTCTCGGAGTTCTCCATGTCCTCCTCGCTCCAGAACAGGGTGAGCTTGTCCTTGTAGGGACGACCCTCCTGGTAAGGGCAGAACACGGCGCAGTTGCCGCACTCGTTGCACATGCCGTCGACATGGACGACCTGATGCTTGGCCAGGCCCGGCACCTTAATTGCCACGTTGGCGCGGTTGGGGCACACGTCGCAGCAGACCTCGCACACCGAGCCGCAGCCCAGGCAGCGAGTCTTGGTGCAGTTGCGCTTGTCGCGGCACAGCGACCCCTTGCGCTCGTAGCAGGTGTCCTCGCGGCCGGCCTGAGCATTCTGGTCGGCGTACTTGTTAAAGTCCACGCCGGCGATGGCACGGGCAACCTCGGCGGCGTCGGCGATAGCCTCGACCACGGTAGCAGGACCGCGACGGCAGTCGCCCGCAGCCCAGACGCCCTCGACGCCGGTGGAGGTGGCGGCAAGACGGCCGCGACGGTCGTGCTCAACACCCGCGGCATCGTACAGGCTGGCATCGATGCCCTCGCCCACGGCGCAGATCACCGTGGTGGCGGGAAGCTCGACGGTCTCGCCCGTAGCGACGGGGCTACGACGGCCGCTTGCATCCGGCTCGCCAAGCTCCATAACATCGCAGGTCAGCACAGCGCCGTTGAGCGCCTTAGGCGCCAGCAACTCGCAGAACTCAACGCCGTCGGCAAGAGCAAGATCGAGCTCCTCCTCGTCGGCGGGCATCTGCTTCTTGGTGCGGCGATACACCAGGCGCACGTTCTTCACACCAGCCAGGCGCTTAGCCACGCGGGCCGCGTCCATGGCGGTGTTGCCGGCGCCAATGACTACGACGTCCTCGCCCAGCTCGAGCTTCTCGCCCTTCTTGGCGGCCTCGAGGAACTCCAGCACGTCGAGCTCGGCGCCCTCGCCCAAACCTGCAGAGCCGGGCATCCAGGCACCGGTGGCCACGACCACGTCGGTGAAGCCCTGGGCCTTGAGCTCGTCGATGGACTCCACGCGGGCGTTGAGCTGAACCTTGGCGCCAAAGGCCAGGCAAAGCTCGGCATCGTGGGAGATATCGTCGCTCGCAATGCGGAACTCGGGAATCACGTGACGGACCACGCCGCCGAGCGAGTCGCGGGCTTCAAAGATGGTGACGGGCACGCCGGCGCGCGTCAGGAAGAATGCCGTCGCCAGGCCGGCCGGGCCGCCGCCGATAACGGCAACGTTGCGCTCGCCGTCGTTGGCGATAGCCTGGGCACGCAGCTTGGGTAGCACGGCGGTCATGGCCTCGCGGGCGGCCTTGAGCTTGCTGGCGCGAATCTGGGCGCCCTCGGGCTCGTAGAACGCACGCTCGCAGGCACGACCGCAAGGATGCGGGCAGATGGTGCCGGTGATGAACGGCAGGGCGTTGCGCTCGATGATGATGTTGAGTGCGTCCTCGTAGCGGCCCTCGTCAACAGCCGCCAGATAGGCGGGAATATCCTGCTGGATGGGGCAGCTCGTGCGGCACGGCGTGGTAAAGCAGTCGGAAAGCGGGCTCTTGCCGGCGACCTTGCGGTCGGGCAGCGGGCGCAGCGGCTTCTTGTAGAGCGGGTTGGTGAGCGAGTCGGTCTGGATCGCGGTCACGGCCTCGAGAGAGACGCCCTCAAACGGCTTGCCATCCAGGTCGGCAAACTCGCCGGCCATCTGGCTAAAGCGCTCGTAGCCACCGGGCTTGAGCACGTCGGTCGCCAGGGTGACGGGCCAAATGCCGGCATCGTACAGGGCGCGGATGTTGTAGACCGTGGCACCGCCGGAGTAGCTGATGCGCAGTTTGCCATCGAACTGCTCGGTAATGCGGCGGGCAGCCTCGATGGTCAGCGAGAACAGCGAACGGCCGGACATGTACATCTCGGTGGAGGGCAGCTCGTTCCTCGTCACGTCGACGGGGAACGTGTTGGTCAGCTTGACGCCAAACTCCAGGCCGCGCTCGGCGCACAGGGCAATCAGGCGCTCGAACATAGGCACGGCATCGACCCACTGCAGGTCCTCACGGAAGTGTGTGTCATCGAAGACGATGTAGTCAAAGCCCAGCTCGTTGAGGCGCTGGCGGGCAAACTCATAGCCCAGCAGCGTAGGGTTGCACTTGATGTAGGTGTTGAGGCCCTTCTCGGTGATCAGATAGGTCGCGATGCGCTCGATCTCGGCCGGCGGGCAGCCATGCAGCGTGGACTCGGTGATGGAGTTGGAGACGCGTGCCGGGATGGACTCGACAAACGCGGCGTCGACATGCTCAAACTTGTCCAGATTGGCAAGCGCCCATGTGCGGCACTCGTTCCAGACGTCAGAGCCGCTGGCGTCCTTCATGCCCTCAATGTAGGCGTCGACCTTGGGGCTCTTGATGCCCTCCAGATCATAACCCACGGACATGTTGAAGACAAAGCCGTCCGGGCTGCCCAGGCCGTACTCGCGAGCGATCAGGTGGCAGGCGAACCATGCCTTCACGTACTCGGCAAAGGCCTGCGGAACCTCGAGCTCGGTCGACCATTCGCAGTTGTAGCACTCGTCCTGAGCCACGATGCAGGGCTTGTTCACACACTTGGAGAGCTCCTCGCCGTCCATAACCTGAACGGTCTTGAGCTCAAAGAAGCGCGAGCCGGCAACATAGGATGCCACGATGTTCTGGGCAAGCTGTGTGTTGGGGCCAGCGGCCGGGCCAAACGGAGTCTCGATGCGCTCGTCAAAAATGGGAAGCGCGCCCTCCTGGTTGGTCGTGACCATCTTGCGCACGCCAAAGATGGCGTCCTGGGTCTTGTGCTCCTCGATGATCCAGTTCATCAGCTGCGAAAACGGGATCGGCCTCATGATGTCGCTCATAGTGAGCTCCTCTCTGTAACGCCCGGCGAGACCGCGCGGCGGGCGCAAATACGGTGTAGCGCTAGCACAGCGCCGGCGACCCCGCGGAGGTCGCCTATACGCGCGTCGGATGCGGCGAAACATCCGACGCGCGTGAATCTACTTGTAATTAGTAGGCGCGATCGTTGAGCGTGCTCCAGAGCTTCTTGGACTCGGCCATGGTCCACGCGTTGATCTTGTCCTCATCAATGCCAACGAACTCGCGATCCTTGTACAGGACGCGGCCGTTGATGATGGTGGTACGGCAGTTTTTGCCCATCATGCCAAAGAGCATGTGGCCGTCGATGTTCTCCTCGCTCAGCGGCGTAAAGGGCTTGTAGTCCATGACGATGACGTCGGCGGCAGCGCCGGCCTCGAGCACACCGAGCTTGCGATCGAAGTACTTGCTCGCCATCTTGGCGTTGTTCTCGAACAGCATGGTCATGGCCTCGCACCAGCCCACGTTGGGCATGGCGGCGTTGTGGCGCTGAATGATCAGGAAGACCTTGAGGCTCTCGAGCATATCGTGGGTGTAGGCATCGGTGCCCATGCACACGGGAATACCGCGGCGGAAGAACTCGAGCACGGGGGCGCAGCCCACGGCGTTGCCCATATTGGATTCGGGGTTGTTGACGAGCCAGGTGCCGGACTCCTTGACGATATCCATCTCGGCAGGCGTCACGTGGATGCAGTGGCCCAGCATGGTGTCGGGACCCAGCAGGTTGTGCTGCAGCAGGCGCTCGACGGGGCTGATGCCGCCGCGGTTGAGGCGGGAATCCCACACGTCGTTCATGCCCTCGCACACATGGATGTGGAAGCCGGTCAGGCCGTTGTTGGCCTCGGCCATCTTATCCATGGTCTCGTCCGAAAGCGTAAAGGTGGCATGTCCGCCAAACATGGCGGCGATCATATGGTTGTCGTTATCGCGACGCTCCTTGGCGGCCCACTGGGCAAATTCGGCGTTCTCGGCAATGGCCTGGTCGCGTTTTTCCTGGCCGCGGCGATCGGAGACCTCGTAGCACAGGCACGAACGCATGCCCAGCTCCTGAGCTGCATCCTTAATGGTAAAGAGGCTTCCCGGGATCTCGCAGAAGCTCGCGTGGTGGTCGAAGATCGTGGTGACGCCGTCGCGGATGGAGTCCAGGATCGTGGCATAGGCGCTGGCCTTGGTGCCGTCGAGCGTCAGGTTGTCGTCGATCTTCCACCACTGCTGCTCAAGATTCTCCAGGAAGTTGGTGGGGTTGCAGCCCTTAAT
>DBFCNY010000082.1:0-3807 GCA_048298285.1 Collinsella sp. | reverse complement strand
CCTGCGTCTGCCCCTCACGGCGCACCATGACCTCGATCTCGTCGACGATAACCTCGAGCTTCGAGCGCTTCTGGCCGTCGCGCTCCCAAGAGCTGTAGCGCAGCTTGCCCTCGATCGCGACCTTCATCCCCTTGGCGAGGAAACGGCCAACGGCCTCGGCGCGGTTGCCGAACATGGTGCAGTCGACGAAGTTGGGATAGTCCTCCCACTCGCCGGTCTGCGCGTTGCGGCGGCGGTCGTTTACCGCCACGCCAAAGGACAGGACCTGCGTCCCGCCGGCAGTGACGCGCAGCTCGGGGTCGCGGGTCAGGTTGCCGCTGATGTTCACTCGGTTGATGCTCACTGCCCGTCCTCCTTCGCGGTCATGTGGCTCTTGATTGCCTCGACGAGGCGCGGCCCTTGCATGTAGCCCAGGCCGCTCACGCGGCGGCCGTCGCGGATATGGCACGCCTCGACGATCTTCTGCGCCGTGACCGGGCCGATGCCCGGGAACGAGCGGGCGAACTCGTCGACCTTGAGCTTTGCCGCGATGGGCGCCTCGATGGCCGTCTCGGGCGGGATGTTCCCCGCCTTGCAGGCGGCCTTGAACGCGGCGCGCTCGCGGCGCGTGTGGACGGCCTTCGCCATCGCCTCCTTGCGCTGCTCAGGCGTTCGGAGCGGCGGTCGGTTCTTCTCCTCCATGTCCTACATCCTCTCTACGTGTCCGTGAATGCCGTTGTCGACCATGACGGCCCTCACGCGGCGCAGCTCGTCCGCCGTGGCGCACTCGATGACCACGCGGTAGCCCCTCTGCGGTGCTGGGGCCGCATCCTCGGCCACATCCGGCTCGGGGCGCGACGGGACCACCCGCACACACCTCGGCACGCCCAAGGGCGGCTCAGGTTCCTCGACGGGCATCGGCTCGGGGTCGGGCGGCAGCGGCGCGGGCTCCGGCTCGGGCTCCGATGCCGTCGCCTGCTCGTAGGTCGATACGAGCGAGGCGGCCTTGGCGACCTCCTCGCGATGCGCGGCGACCGCAGCCGCAACCTCGCCCGAGTCCGCCGGCAGCGTCCTCGTCCACCACGCCACGGCCCACGCCTTCTCGGACTCGTCCGCGTAGTCCAGCCCGTTGACGAACTTGAACTGGTGCAGCAGCTCGCCCACGCGGCGCTCGATGATGTTCTTGGCCTTGACCTCGCCGAAGCTCGCGTTGAGCCACCTGTCGTCGGCGATGCGCTCGTAGGGCACCAGCGGACCCATCTCGCCCGCGAGGTCGTAGTAGTGGCCCTTGAGCGCGGTGAGGCGGCGTTTCCTGCACTCGCCGTCGTATCGGTCGATCTCGGCCTTGTACTCATCGGATAGCTTGTCGATGGGCGCCGTTATCTCGCCGATGGTCTTGTCGAACGTCTTGAGCAGGTCGCTGTACTTCTTCTTCGCGGCCTTGCGCTGCGCCTCGATGGGCTTCTTAACGTCGTTGACCGCCGCGCGGTACTTCTTCGCCGCCTTGAAGTCCTCGTCCTTCTCGATGTGCTTGACGTCCACGTAGTCCGCCAGCTTCTCATCGACGTTCTTCTTGAGCTTCGCCAGCTTGTCCTCGAGCGTGTCGTCGATGGCGAGCGACGCCACCAGCGTGTCGAAGTCCTCCTCGAGCGGCACGGCCTCGACCGCCAAAACCTCATCTGCCATTAGAAGCCTCCCAGCAGGTCGTCGTCGGTCGCATACTCGGCGGGCGCGGGCTCATAGGCGGGCGCGGGCTCCGGCTCGGTGGCGGCTGGCTCGGGTTGCGCCTTGCGGGCCGCGATCTCCTCCTCCATCCACGAGGCCGCGCGGCGCGCCTGCATGAGCGTCATGTCGTGCATGGAGCCCGACGTGCAGCCCACGGCGGCGCAGATGGCGGCCATGGCCCCGGCGCTGTCGAGCCCAGTCGCCGCCATGAACGGCTTGAACAGGTCGCGCACGGGCTGCAGCGGGTCGACCACGGGCTCGACGCTCTCGGCCTGGACGGTCTGAGAGCCGGTGCCCATATCGCGCTCGACCTTCTGGTCCATCTCCTCGCCCGTGTACATCCCGCCGAACTCGTCGGGATAGGCAAGGCGCCACGCGCCGGCCTTGGCGCACTTCTCGATCATGACGCCCGGCATCTTCGCCCAGTTGCTCTTGCCGGTGCTGTAGTCGGTGAGCGCCAGCTCGACGTATGCGGGCTTCTTGCCGTCGGTGAACGCGACCTCTGCCCAGCCGCCGATGAGCTGCTCCCCGATCATCTTGCAGACGGCGGAGCCCTTCTTCTTGACGACCTCGCCGTCGCGGAGCACCACGACGCCGCTCTCGATGCCGCCGTAGTTTGGCTGCCTGTTCGCGCGGCGGTTGAACACCTGATAGCTCGTGATGATGCTCGCCGGGGCGCTGCCGTACTTGACCAGGTACACCTCCTTGGTGAAGGGGTTCAGGTGCTGGCGGTTGCACAGCTCGATACACAGCGCCAGCTCGCTTTCGGTCGCGTTGGGGCACAGGCGCTCGCGGATGTCCTGCGAGGTGAACTTGACGGGCATGCCCGCATCGTCCTTGAACTCGATGACCTCGTTACTCATCGACGCTCACCTCGCATCCGTAGAGCTTGGAGATAGTGGCGACGGCGCCGCTCTCGGCGTAGACGTCATCGCACTCCTTGCCGTACGCGATGATGACGGCCAAGAAGTCGCGGTCGAACTCGATGGGCTCCTCGTCCATCAGTACGGGCG
This sequence comes from Collinsella sp., assembly GCA_048298285.1. GTDB lineage: Bacteria > Actinomycetota > Coriobacteriia > Coriobacteriales > Coriobacteriaceae > Collinsella. Next base: position 1,090 of record DBFCNY010000082.1, on the reverse strand, counting down.
CGACCGCCATGCCGTAGGCGACGCCGCGGAGCACCGCGGGGTCGACCTTCTCCTTGAGCGCCTCGGCGTTGAGCTCCGTGTTGATGAGGACGTTGCCCACGGCCTGCCTCATGAGTTCCTTGAATGCCTTGCGTTTCATTTACATTTCCTCCGTTTCGTCTTTGCGCCCGGACCACCCGGGCGCAATCGATATGTCCATGCGCTCGGCCTGCCCGCGCACCCTGGGGTGCTTCACCACGTGCAGGTCGACCACCTGCGCGTCGTCGGCCCAGACGAGCCCGTTGAGCGCGTCCATGACCAGCTTGCTCTCGTTGTTCGCGTCCGGCCTGTAGGTGTCCGGCTCCGAGCGCACGCGCTTGGGCCTGCTCTCCGGCAGCGGCCGGTAGGCGTCGACGTCGAGAATCACCGGCTCGTGCGGGCCGAAGGGCAGGGGTTGGATGCCCGCCTCGGCCATCGCCTCCCGGCACGCCGCCGCGATGGCCCGCTCGGCCCTCAGCATCTCGGTCGGCGTGTACATCCGTGCGTGCCTGCGGTCGAGCCTGTGGCGCTGCTTGCCCGCCGCGAACGAGACGGTGAACGCGAATCGCCTGTCGCTCACAGCACCGACCCCATCCCGAGCACAACGCGGATGCCGTCCGCTGCGAGCAGCATCGCCCTCAGGACGTAGGGCATGAGCGCGTACACCGCGAACAGGAGCGCGATGTACGCAGCGCACCTAAGCAGCCTCGATGCCATGCGTTCCCTCCTCGATCCACTGCTCCACCCATTCCGGGCGCACCATGCGACCCACCTTGCGCCCCTCGGGCAGCTGCGAGCGCAGGCGGCCCGCCTTGCACTCGCAGCGCAGCGTGTCGTAGGGCACCCCCGTCGCCCTCGACGCCTCGCGCAGCGTGTACATCAGCTTGTGGCGGATGCCTAGCTCGTCGGCCATCTGCTGGAACGTTTTGGCTCTGCTAGAATCCATGAGTGACCTCCTTTCAGGTCAGGGAGCCGTCCCCGCTTTCCACACTGGGCGGCTCCTTTTTTGTCTTTCCGGGGCCTCGCCCCCGGCACGGCACCGGTAGGGAACGTCCCCGCGGATGGTTATTGG
>DBFCNY010000081.1:0-3164 GCA_048298285.1 Collinsella sp. | reverse complement strand
GTCCCTACGAGCTCGAGAAGGGCGCGGCGGACGCTGCGTTCGACCGCGCGCTCGATGAGGTTATCGAGGGCATGGAGCGCTCCGGGCTGAGAGGCCAGGCGACGGGCTTCAAACGCGCGCTTGCGATCATGGACGCCGTTCCGTACGACCGCTCGAACCCGCATCCGACCGTTCTCATCGTGGGCGAGTACCTGCTCAATTTCCATCTCGGCGCCAACCACGAGATCGAGCGCTACCTCGAGGACAACGGGCTCGAGGTCATCGAGGCGCGCATGACCGACGTGATCCGCAAGACCTATTTCTACAAGCATGCGCAGTCGCGCGAGTTCCACGTCGACCTGTCGCTGCCCGAAAAGGCCTGGTACGCCACGGCGGACAACCTGTTCGAGCTCGCGCACGACCGTTGCGACCGCCTGGGCGCGGCGAGCCCGCTCTACGAGCCGCCGACGCGCATGCCTGAGCTCGTGCGCGCGAGCGATAAGATCCTGCACCATACGTTCGATGCGGGCGAGGGCGTGCTGATTCCGGCGGAGATTCTCGAGCACGCCAAGCGCGGCTGCCGCAACTTCGTGATCCTGCAGCCGTTCGGGTGTCTGCCCAACCATGTCGTGGGGCGCGGGCTCATCCATGCGCTCAAGGAGCAGTATCCCACGGCGCAGTTCCTGCCGCTCGACTACGATCCCGACGTGAGCTTCGCCAACGTGGAGAACCGTCTTCAGATGCTCATCATGAACGCCAAGGCGCAGGGGTGCGGTGAGGCGCATGGCGAGACCGCGTAAGGACGCCGATGCGCCCGATGCACGCACCCGTATCATCGAGGCGTTTTGGGAGCTCATCGAGAACAACAGCATCTTCGAGCTGTCGGTTGGCGAGGTGACCCGCGCCGCCCAGTGCAATCGCGGAACGTTTTACTACTATTTTCACGATTTCGATGAACTCGTCGCCATCGCCATAGCCCAGCTGCTGCAGGATAACGAGCTCATCACCGATGCCCTCTGGCATTTTTCGAGCGAGGGCGACCTTTCGGCGTTCGACCGGCGCGACGTCCGCTGCCTGCTGCAGCGCATCGTCATCACCATGAGGGCGGGTGCCGCCGAGCAGGTCGTGCAGGGCATCCATACGATCATCATCGACCGCGTGAGAGAGATCGTCCACCCCGACGGAGAAGAGCTCAAGGCAGATTCGAGCTTTGCGGTGGGCTTTCTGGTCTCGGGCATCATGGGCTTTGTGATGGCGGTCGGCTTTGCCCGGGAGGGCGGCGAGGAGATAGACCTCGAGCAGCCGGGGGACAGCGCGTGCGCGTACCTGAGGGCGGTCGCCATGCAGACGGTGGAAACGGTCGCGCAAGTCGAGGGCGTCGATACATCCGAGCTGCTCGAACGCGTCTCCAAGGAGGCCGATGCCTATCGCGCATCGCGTGCGACGAGTCCCGACGTGGTGAAAGACGCCTAGGGTTTCTCTTGCGGGGCGCCTGTCGCGCATCGCGCGGTGAGTCCCGCGATGCGGTCATAACCTGCATTCATGTGAGCCGGGTTTATAGATATTCCTCCAGCTGTTAACATAGACAACCTGTGGGTAAAGAGACAAAAGCGCCGCCGACGGGCGGGCGTTTTGATTTCGATGAACTCATGTAAGGAAACGAGCATGTTAGATAGATTTACCGATCGAGCGCGCAAGGTCATGTCGATGGCCAAACAGGAGGCGCTCGATCTGCACTCAAATAAGGTGGGCACCGAGCACTTGCTGCTCGCGCTTGCCAAGGAGGACGAGGGCATTGCCGCCGAGGCGCTGCGCTCGCTCGACATCTCCTACGATGACATCATGGATACTCTCAAAGAGGTCCAGACCACGGTTCCCGAGCCCAGCGAGGAGACCGAGGCGGCCAAGCTTGCCTTTACGCCGCTCGTCATTAGCGTGATGGAGCGCTCCTTCCGCGTGGCGCGTGAGAACAACCAGACCTATGTGTCGACCGAGCACCTGCTCATCGGTATCGTCGAAGAGGGCAACGGCATGGCCATGGACATCCTCATGCGCCTGGGTGTGTCGTCCGCCTCCATCAAAAAGGCTATCGAGAAACTCACCGCCAAGGACCAGGACAAGAAGCGTCCGCTCGCCGGCGCCGGTGCTGGTCGTCCCGGTGCGGGCCTGCCGTTCTTTAGCGGCTCGGATGCCTCTCAGCAAAAGGGGAGCGGCACCGACACGCTCAAGCAGTTCGCCACCAACCTCACTCAAAAGGCGCGCGACGGCGAGCTCGATCCCGTGATTGGCCGCGAAAAGGAAGTCCAGCGCATGATGGAGATCCTTTCGCGCCGCACCAAGAACAACCCGCTTATCCTGGGCGATCCCGGCGTGGGCAAAACGGCCATCGTCGAGGGCCTGGCGCAGCAGATCGCTGTCGGCAACGTGCCCGAGAACCTCATGAACCAGAACATCTGGACGCTCGACCTGCCGGGCCTCGTTGCGGGCGCCAAGTATCGCGGTGAGTTTGAGGAGCGCCTCAAGAACGTGATCCAGGAGGCCACCGAGGCTGACGACGTCATCCTGTTTATTGACGAGATGCACACCATCATCGGTGCCGGTTCTGCCGAGGGCTCCATCGACGCGAGCTCCATGCTCAAGCCCGTGCTTGCACGCGGTGCCTTCCAGATTATTGGCGCCACCACGGCCGAGGAATTCCGCAAGTACCTCACCAAAGACCCAGCCTTCGAGCGTCGCTTCCAGACTATCGATGTCGAGGAGCCGAGCGTCGAGGACACCGTCAAGATCCTGACCGCGCTTAAGCCGCGCTACGAGGAGCACCACCATGTGCGCTACACGCAGGGCGCTATCGAGGCTGCCGCGAACCTTTCCAACCGCTACATCCAGGATCGCTTCCTGCCCGATAAGGCCATCGACCTCATCGACGAGGCCGGTGCCCGCGCTCGCATCGCCGCGAATCGTGCGCCCGAGCCGGTGCGCGAGGCCGAGCATCGCATAGAGGAGCTCAAGGCCGCCGCGCAGGAGGCCACCGAGAGCGACGACATGAACAAGGCCGCCGAGATCACCGAGCAGCAGAAGGCCGCCGAGATTGAGCTCGCCGAGGCCAAGGCCGCCTGGACCGCCGAGCTCGACGCCAGCCCGCTCACCATCGACGTGAGTCAGATTGCCGACATCGTGTCCGTGAC
>DBFCNY010000080.1:0-1598 GCA_048298285.1 Collinsella sp. | reverse complement strand
GGATCGTGATGGTGCCGTCGGCGTTCTGGTAGTTCTCCAGAATGGCAGCCATGGTGCGGCCAGCCGGCAGGCCGGAACCGTTAAGGGTGTGCAGGTAGCGCGAACCCTTGAAGTTCTCGGGGTCGCGATACTTGATGTTGGCGCGGCGAGCCTGGAAGTCGCCGCAGTTGGAGCAGGAGCTGATCTCCTTGTAGGCGTTGTAGCTCGGCAGCCAGACCTCGACGTCATAGGTCTGACGGGCAGAGAAGCCCAGGTCGCCGGTGCACAGGCTAATCACGCGATACGGAAGACCCAGCTGCTGCAGCAGGTACTCGGCCTCGGCGGTCATGCTCTCGAGCTCCTCGTCGGACTCCTCCGGCTTGGCAAACTTGACCATCTCGACCTTGTCGAACTCGTGCTGACGGATGATGCCGCGGGTGTCACGGCCGGCGGAACCGGCCTCCTCGCGGAAGCAGGGGGTGAAGGCGGTGTAGCGGCGCGGCAGGGTGTCGGCGTCGAGAACCTCGCCGGCGTGCAGGTTGGTGAGCACGACCTCGGCGGTGGGGATCAGGAAGTTGTCGCCTGAGACGTGATAGGCGTCGTCCTCGAACTTGGGCAGCTGGCCCGTACCGAACATGGTCTGACGCTTGACGACGATAGGCGGCCACCACTCCTTGAAGCCACGGCTCGTGTGCGTGTCCAGGAAGAAGTTGATAAGGGCGCGCTCCAGGCGGGCGCCGGCGCCACCGAAAACGGTGAAGCGGCTGCCGGAGAGCTTGTTGCCGCGCTCGAAGTCGAGGATGTCGAGGTCGGTGCCCAGATCCCAGTGCGGCTTAAAGTCGAAGTCGAACTCGCGCGGGGTGCCCCAACGACGGCGCTCGATGTTCTCGTCCTCGTCCTTGCCGTACGGCGTGGCCTCGCAAGGGATGTTGGGCAGGTGAGCCATGAAGTCGTACTGCTCCTGCTCGAGAGCAGTGCGGCGCTCGGCCAGACCGTCAATCTTCTCGTTGACGGCGCGCACGGCCTCCTTGGCGGCCTCGGCCTCGTCCTTCTTGCCCTCCTTCATCAGGGCGCCGATCTTCTTGGACTCGGCGTTGCGCGTGGCCTGGAGCTCCTCGACCTCGGTGATGACGGCACGACGCTCGTCGTCGAGCTCAAAGAACTTCTCGCGATCCCAAGACGTCTGGCGGTTAGCCATGGCGACATCGATGGCATCGGGGTTCTCGCGAACAAACTTGATATCAAGCATTAGATCCTCCGGCGATATACATTCCATTTAGGTTGCAACCTTGTACATGTATGGGCAAGTATATACTTATGAGCGTTTACGACCCAACTCAACTACGCAAGAAGGCACCCAATGGACGCAGTTTTTTCCTTTTTGTTTGGCACCCGCACCGGTTTTGCCATCCTTTTCGCCGGCGGCATCCTGCTGTTTGCGATTCTTGCCTTTGTAATGGAGAAGCGCACCCATAAGATGTATGTCGACCGCGGTCCCAAGTCCGAGGACGAAGAAAACAGCTTCTGGGACTAACTCGCCAAAAAGGGACAGGTTTATTTTGGTCGGTTTTATCTGGGCAAACGCAAGCGCCCCGCAACTGGAATTGAACCAGTTGCGG
>DBFCNY010000079.1:0-2347 GCA_048298285.1 Collinsella sp. | reverse complement strand
CCTGCGAGATGAGCATTCCCCGCGCCGAAAAGCTCGAAGCCAACCTCCACCGCCAAGGCGCAAAAAACGTGCCCGTCATGCGCATCGACGCACGCGAGCTCGACGAGTTCTTCCGCTTTGACCGCATCCTGCTCGACGCCCCCTGCACCGGCACGGGCACCGTCATCAGCGGCAACGAGAAGAGTCTGCGCGGCCTCACCGAACAGCTGCTCGGCAAGTGCGCCCGCTCGCAGCGCGCGCTTCTGGACCGCGCCATGGGAGCCCTCAAACCGGGCGGCACGCTCGTCTATTCGACTTGTTCGATCTTGCCGCAGGAAAACGAGGATGCCCTGCAAGAGGCCCTCGACAAGCACATGGACTGCGAGCTTATCCCCCTCGACGGCACGCCGAGCGAAAGCGAAACGCGCCGTGCTCAGGAAGCTGGCGAAGAGCCGCGCGTCGAGAGCAACGCCCTGACCGAGGCCATCGCCACCGGCCACGTATCGGCCATCACCAACGGCATGCCCGGCACGCTGACCATTCCGCCCAGCCGCGACTTTGAGGGCTTCTACATCGCCCTGATCCGAAAACGCAGCTAGCGCACGGATTCAAAACTCAACAAACTATCTCCGTGCGCGCTTGTCCTGCTGGTCACGGTGCTGCTTAAGTGCCTCGCGTTCCTTGCGCTCGGCTCTTTTGCCTTTAATGGCCGTAACCACAAAGTAGATGACCGCGGCGGCTACGATTGCGCCCACACACAGGCCAATCGAGCCCAACATTGCTGTGAATTCCATTCCGCGTCACCTCTCTTTTAAACGGGACATTCAAGATAGCACCTCAATACCCGCCACCACAGCTCCTTCACGTTCGCCGACCCTTCGGTCTAACGGATGGCGCGGCGGGGAAAAATCAACTCGTCAAACGATTTAGCAAACACAACGCTGCCGGCACCCTGCCGGCCGCCATCGCATAGAATCGAGCCTCCATGGATACTCTCAACGATTTGAACGAGCGCGTCGACGCCTTTGTCGGCACCAGCTCCTTCGACACGCCTGCCGCGACAAACGACCAAGCTCCCATCGATGTACCCGCCGAGGTTCACGAGGACATCGTCGCCTCGGTCGATTTCTCCGAGGTCGAGCTCGCAGACGAGTTCACCGAGCCCCAGGTAGCCGTAACTCCCAACGGCCTGCTCCCCATGGAGCCGCTGCCCATCGACGGGCGTTTGCGAAAGGCGGCCCTCCGCATGCCCGACGAGATCGAGGAGGCCAGCGGTTTTACGCTCTTCGGCCGTCGCATTAAGTCGCTTATCTACACCACCGACGTCGCGGTCATCCGCAACTCCAACGCCGATGCCGTCTTCGCCGTTTATCCCTTCACGCCACAGCCGGCCATTACGCAGGCGCTGTTGACCGTCGCCGAGTGCCCGGTCTTTGTAGGCGTGGGCGGCGGAACTACGACCGGTAAGCGCTCCGTACAGATGGCAGCCGTCTCCGAGATGCAGGGCGCGGCGGGCTGCGTGGTCAACTCCCCCGCCACTGCCGAGATGGTCGAGCACATCACCAACATCGCCGACATCCCCGTCATCGCCACGGTCGTTCGCTGCGACGACGATGCGCATGCCAAAGTGCGCGCCGGAGCCAAGATTCTCAACATCGCGGCCGGCAAGAACACGCCGCAGGTCCTGCGTGAATTGCGTGAGCACTATCCCAACCTGCCGCTCATCGCACCGGGCGGCAAGACGCCCGAGAGTATCCGCGAAACCATCGCCGCCGGTGCCAACGCCATCATCTGGACGCCGCCTTCGGCCCAGCAGCTGCAGACCGACATGATGCAGCGCTACCGCAAGATGAAAGAAGACGCGACGCCCGTCATCTCGCGCGACGATGTGCCCATTATCGACCAGGTTGCCGCCGCCGAGGTCAGTCAGGTCGAGAACATGAATCCCGACGTGCCGATTCCCGACGAGGTTATCGAGCGCGTCGCTTCGATCCACGATCATATCGAGGAGCGTCGAGCCAACCGTGGACTCAAGCCGTCACTGCATGGCTTCTTCTTCCGCGGCAAGAAACGCTAACCGCAGCAGCAAGGCCCGCCCCACAAACGTGAGGCGGGCCGTTTTCGTTTGAGCAATCATGCAGCGACGTGATGAGGCAAATTAATCCACGCGCTTGTCGCCCATAAAGAAGAGCGCCACCGTACCAGGTCCGGTGTGCGAACCGATCAGGGCACCGATATTGTTGATCTCAATCTTGCCTTTGAGCTGCGGAACTTGTTCCTCAATCAGCGCCGCAACGGCCTCAGCGTCCTCGCGGCACGCCGAATGGGACAAGATGCACTTACCCGAATAATCCGCACCGTCCTGCAC
>DBFCNY010000078.1:0-7565 GCA_048298285.1 Collinsella sp. | reverse complement strand
CGCCAAAAGAGAGGGGCCTTGATGGCACAGAGCGCGAACATGGATGCGTCGGAGCTTGCACGCGATATCGCGGCCGGCCTGGCATCGGCAACGACGGCAACGGAGCGCGCGGCACTGGTGCCCGCAGAGCTCGTCGAGGCCATTCAGCAGCTAAAAACCCAACGTGACGCGGTGATTCTGGCGCACTATTACGTGGCGCCCGAGGTGCAGGCCGTGGCTGATTACGTCGGCGACAGCTTCTACCTGGCAAAGCTCGCCAAGAGCCTGCCGCAGCAGACTATCGTGCTGTGCGGCGTGGAGTTTATGGGCGAGAGCGCCAAGCTGCTCAACCCCACTAAGACCGTGCTGCTGCCCGAGCCGGGCGCGGACTGCCCCATGGCGCACATGGTCAAGCGCGAGACAGTCGATGCAGCGCGCGCCGAGTACGGTGACGACCTTGCCGTGGTCTGCTACGTCAACTCCACGGTCGAGATCAAGAGCTGGAGCGACGTGTGCGTCACCAGCTCCAACGCCGTTAAGATCGTGTCCGAGCTGCCGCAGCAGCATATCCTGTTCATTCCCGACCAAAACTTGGGCCGCTTCGTAGCCGAGCAGGTGCCGCAAAAGCACGTCATCCTCAACAACGGCTACTGCCCGCGCCATCACATCATCACCGTCGAGCAGATCGTCGACGCGACGGAGGCCCACCCCGACGCGCTCGTGCTGGCGCACCCCGAGTGCAAGGCCGACGTCCTTGCCGAGGCCGACTACATCGGCTCCACCGCCGGCATCATCAAGTATGCCGAGGAGTCCGACGCGAGCGAGTTCATTATCGTGACGGTTCGCGGCGTGCTCTACGAGCTCGAGCGCCGCTGCCAGGGCACCGGCAAGAAGTTCTACTTCCCCGCGGTGCAGCCCACCTGCGTCAACATGGACCTCATCACGCTCGAAAAGCTCGTGCGCTGCCTGGAGACGGGCGAGGGCGAGGTGCAGATCGGCGTCTCGGACGAGGCGGCAGACCAGGCCAAGCTCACGCTCGACCGTATGCTCGAGTACGCAGCGCGCTAGAACAATGTGACATGAGGGGCAGTCCCTTATGCCACATTACAAGGGAGAGGATTCCTGTGGAAACCAAGCAATACCCCGATATGGAGTGCGACGTCGTCATTGCCGGCTGCGGCGTGGCGGGCCTGTACGCGGCCCTCAATCTGCCGACGAGCACGCGCGTGATCATGCTTTCCAAGGGCGCGGTCGACGAGTGCGATTCGATGCTCGCGCAGGGCGGCATCTGCGTGCTGCCCGAGGGCTCGGACTACGATGCCTTCTTTGAGGACACCATGCACGCCGGCCACTACGAGAACCGCCGCGAGAGCGTCGACATCATGATCCGCTCGAGCCGCTCGGTCATCAACGACCTGCTGGCCATGGGCGTGGACTTTGAGCGCAAGGCCGACGGTAGCCTCGACTTTACCCGCGAGGGCGCGCACAGCCGTCCGCGAATTGCCTTCCATGCCGACATTACGGGCAAGGAGATCACGACCAAGCTGCTCCAGGCCGTTCGCAAGCTGGATAACGTGCAGATTTTGGAGCACGTGGCCATGACCGACATTCTAACGGGCGAGCGTGACGGCGCCACGGTGTGCACCGGCGTCGTCGCCGTTCCCGTGGACGAGGACAACTCGCTTCGTCCCGCCGACGAGCTGGCAAATGTCGCCGAGGGTGTGCATGCCGGCGAGCTGTTTAAGATCCATGCCCGCCACACGCTGTGGGCAACGGGCGGCATCGGCGGCGTATACGACCACTCGACCAACTATCCGCAGCTCACGGGCGATGCCTGCTACATCGCTCAGGAGCATGGCATTAAGATGGAGCACCTGGACTACGTGCAGATCCACCCCACGGGACTGTTCTCGCCGCAGCCGGGCCGCACCTTCCTGATCAGCGAGAGCTGCCGCGGCGAGGGCGCGATTCTGCTCAACGCTGCCGGCGAGCGCTTTACCGACGAGCTGCAGCCGCGCGACGTAGTCGCCGCCGCTATTCGCGAGCAGATGAAGCAGGACGGTACCGAGCACGAGTGGCTGAGCTTTGCCCCCGTCGAGCGCGACGTGGTGACCGGGCACTTCGCCAACATCCGCGCACGCTGCCTGGAGGACGGCCGCGACATCCTGGACGAGCCCATTCCCGTCACACCCACGCAGCATTACTTTATGGGCGGCGTGTGGGTCGACAAGGACGGCCGCACCTCGATGCCCGAGCTCTACGCCGCGGGCGAGACAGCCTGCAACGGCGTTCACGGCAAGAACCGCCTTGCATCAAACAGCCTGCTCGAAGCGCTGGTCTGGGGTCGTCGCGCCGCTTGGCGTATGCGTACCGGCGAGTCGCTTGCCGTGGAGCAGACGGGCGAGCCCGCGCTCGATGGGCACCATCGCGCCCTGAGTTCCGATAACCTTGCAATCGATGATCTGGCCCGTGCCGCCGGCACGCAGGCCGTGGAGGAGTAGACCATGAATCCCATTACCATGAAGCTCGTCGTCGATGATTTGATTCTGCAGGCTCTGCGCGAGGACATTACCTTTGAGGACGTGAGCACGGCGAGCGTGTGCCCCACGGCGCGTCCCGCCACGGTGGAGCTTATCGCCAAGGCCGATGGCATTATCGCGGGCCTGGATGTGTTCGCTCGCACCTTTGAGCTGCTGGATTCGCAGAGCTCGGTGCTGTTTGATGTTGCCGATGGTGACGAGGTGCACGCCGGCGACCACGTGGGCCAGGTGCGCGGCGATGCGCGCGTACTGCTTTCGGGCGAGCGCGTGGCGCTCAACTACCTGCAGCGCATGAGCGGCATCGCTACTTACACGCATCGGATGGCAGCTGCGCTCGAGGGCACCAAGACCGTGCTTGTCGACACGCGCAAGACCACGCCGGGCATGCGTGTCTTCGAGAAGGCTGCAGTCGAGATCGGCGGTGGCAGCAACCACCGCTATAACCTGTCGACGGCTGTCATGCTCAAGGACAACCACATCGACGCCGCCGGTGGCGTGGCACGCGCGATTGAGATGGCGCGCGCCCATGCGTCGTTTACCGCGACGGTCGAGATTGAGTGCGAGAACCTGGATATGGTGCGCGAGGCAGTTGAGGCCGGTGCCGATATCATCATGCTCGACAACATGACCCACGACGACATGGCTGCCGCGATTGAGCTTATCGCCGGTCGCGCCAAGACCGAGTGCTCGGGCAATGTGGATGCCAGCAATATCCGCGCCCTCGCCGACCTGGGCGTTGACTTTATCAGCTCGGGGGCGCTGACGCACTCTGCGCCGATTCTCGACCTCTCGCTTAAGCACCTTCGTCTGCTGGACGGTAAATAATGAACGCCCGCGAGCGTCGCCGTGCCATCATGGCCGTGCTCGAGGGGGCCAAGGGGCCCGTATCGGGCAGCGCGCTTGCCCGCGAGGTGGGTGTGAGCCGCCAGATCGTGGTGCAGGACATCGCCCTGCTGCGCGCCGATGGGCACGATATCGTGGCGACCAACCGCGGCTACGTGCTGCAGGAGGCCCCCAGCAGCCCCGCTGTGCCCACACGCTTGGTCAAGGTTCGCCACGGCGTGGAGCAGGCAGGCGATGAGCTTACGAGTATCGTCGACGCCGGAGGCGCCGTGCTCAACGTGATCGTCAATCACCGCGTGTACGGTAAGATCACGGCCGACCTGGACATCCGCAATCGTCGCGATGTTGAGCGCTACCTGCACGATATCGAGAGCGGCAAGAGTTTCCCGCTGCTAACGGTGACGAGCGGCTATCACTTCCATCGCATCGCGGCGGAGGACGAGCAAACCCTCGACGAGATCGAGGCGATGCTCAAGGAGAAAGGCTACCTAGCAGACCTCATGCCTTACGAGGACGATCTATCGTAGCCGACGCTGCAAACGCCCCTAAGCGGCAATCTGCAGCGGTGCCAAATTAGTTATCCGCACAAAAAAAGGAGGCCTCCGCGGCGATGCGGAGGCCTCCTTTTTTTGTGCACGGTGTACTTTTGAGTGTGCAAGTGGGGAGTTGTTACTCCTCGACGATCTCGGTGATCGCGCCAGCGGGGCAAGCGTCCTGGCAAGCGCCACAGGCGACGCAGGAGTCCTCGTCAGCGACGGTAGCGACGTCCTGGAGCTCCAGAACGCCAGCGGGGCAGGAGTCGACGCAAACGCCACAAGCGATGCACTCGTCGGCATCAATTACGGGATGAGCCATGGTAGTTTCCTCTCTGTTGACCGACGCTACAGGCGATGCGCGCCGGTTTGATTCGGGCAAAAACATACCACGGGAGCGACCGTTTGCAATACCCTCTGACCGGCATCTTCATACCGTTCGCCGAGTATGCCAAGGTTTACTAAAAAACGTGCAGGTGGGGCCGTTGAGCTGCGTAAATGTTAGCTAAAGGTGACTTGAAATATTGAGCTATTGGGCGCGCCTGCGGAAAGGGCATCCCGTTATTTGGCCGAAAACCGGGTCGCAGTTTCCGGTTGGGCCCGCTAGCGGAAACTGCGACCCGGTATCAGCTCTCAAAACGGGACGAGCTTTCCGCAAGGCAGCCCCAGGCATCCTCGGACCCAAGCCTCAGCCATCTCTACATAGATCTCGATAGATTTGCCTAGAACTCAAACAGCGCATCTACCTGCGCATTTAAGAACCTAAACTCTCGGCAATAAGAAATCTTATATGAATTGACTTAGATTTTGTATATTCCGGCCCATAAGGGGATACACTACATCCTGAAAGACAAGCCGAAACACCGCTCGGCAGACCGCCGAGTCGGTGCAAACGCACAAGAGAGAGGGAATTTCTAATGGGCAAGATTCTTGGTATCGACCTTGGTACTACTAACTCCGCAATGGCCGTCCTCGAGGGCGGTTCTCCGACCATTATCGTGAACGCCGAGGGCGACCGCACCACCCCGTCCGTCGTGGGCTTCCGTGCCGACGGCGACCGCGTCGTGGGTAAGGCCGCTAAGAACCAGGCTGTCACCAACCCCAAGAACACCGTGTTCTCCATCAAGCGCTTCATGGGCCGCAAGTACTCCGAGTGCACCTCCGAGATCAAGACCGTGCCGTACGAGGTCAAGGAGGGCCAGGGTGGCCGTGCCGTCGTCGACATCGAGGGCAAGGATTACACCGCCGAGCAGGTGAGCGCCATGACGCTCGCCAAGATGAAGGCCGACGCCGAGAAGTATCTGGGCGAGACCGTTACCGACGCCGTCATCACCGTCCCGGCCTACTTCAACGACGCCCAGCGTCAGGCCACCAAGGACGCCGGTAAGATCGCCGGCCTCAACGTCAAGCGTATCGTCAACGAGCCGACCGCTGCTGCTCTTGCCTATGGCCTGGACAAGCAGGGCACCGACCAGCGCATCCTGGTCTTCGACCTGGGCGGCGGCACCTTCGACGTCTCCATCCTCGACCTCGCCGACGGCGTGTTTGAGGTTCTGTCCACCTCGGGCGACAACCACCTGGGCGGCGATGACTGGGATCAGCGCGTCATCGACTGGATGGCCGATAAGTTCCAGCAGGAGAACGGTGTCGACCTGCGTCAGGACCCCATGGCCCTGCAGCGTCTGAAGGAGGCCGCCGAGAACGCCAAGAAGGAGCTCTCCGCCGCCCAGCAGACCACCATCAACCTGCCGTTCATTACCATGAACCAGTCCGGCCCGCTGCACCTCAACTACACGCTGACCCGCGCCGAGTTCGAGAAGATCACCCGCGACCTGCTCGAGCGCTGCAAGCAGCCTGTCACCAACGCCCTGCGCGACGCTAAGCTCAAGCTCTCCGATTTGACCGAGGTCATCCTCGTCGGCGGCTCCACCCGTATGCCCGCTGTCCAGGAGCTCGTCAAGACCATGACCGGCAAGCAGCCCAACATGTCCGTGAACCCCGACGAGGTCGTTGCCGACGGTGCTGCCGTCCAGGGCGGCGTGCTCACCGGCGACGTCGAGGGCATCCTGCTGCTCGACGTTACCCCGCTGTCGCTGGGCGTCGAGACCATGGGCGGCATCATGACCAAGATGATCGACCGCAACACCACGATCCCGACCTCCAAGACCGAGGTCTACTCCACCGCTGCCGACAACCAGACCAGCGTCGAGATCAACGTGCTCCAGGGCGAGCGCGAGCTTGCCCGCGACAACAAGTCGCTCGGTAAGTTCCAGCTGACCGGTATCCCGGCTGCCCGTCGCGGCGTGCCGCAGATCGAGGTCACCTTCGACATCGACGCCAACGGCATCGTCAAGGTCTCCGCTAAGGACAAGGGCACCGGCAAGGAGCAACAGATCACCATCTCCGGCTCCACCGCGCTTTCCGACGACGAAGTCGATCGCATGGTCAAGGACGCCGAGGCCCATGCCGAGGAGGACAAGAAGCAGAAGGAAGAGGTCGAGGTCCGCAACCAGACCGACAGCCTGTGCTACTCCACCGAGCAGACCCTCAACGAGCTGGGCGACAAGGTTTCCGCCGACGTGAAGTCCAAGGCCGAGGCCGCTATCGCCGACGCCAAGAAGGCCCTCGAGGGCTCTGACATCGAGGCCATCAAGGCTGCTGGCGAGTCCCTGCAGTCTGTGGCCTACGAGCTGGCTCAGGTTGTCTACGCCGACGCTCAGCAGCAGACCGACGGCGCCGCCGGTGCCCAGTCTGCCGACGATGACGTCGTCGACGCCGACTACGAGGTTGTGGACGACGAGGACAAGTAATCATGTCCGCCCGTAAAGCTCGCACGGAGGCGGCTGCCGCTGGCGCCGCCCCCGTTGACTCTGAGGAGAAGGACGTGAAGATTCCCGTAGAGGCCGTCGACGATACCGAGGCCAATGAGGCCGCGGCCGCCGAGGCTGCCGAGAACCAGGTAGAGGATTCCAACAAGGAGGCGACGATGACCGAGGACGAGATGGTGGAAGCCGCTATCCGCGCCGGTGAGGAAGCCGCCGACAACGACTTTAAGCTCAAGTTCGAGCAGGCCCAGAAGGAGCTTGCCGACGTGCGCCATGAGCTCGATGCTGCGGCAGAGGCTCAGAAGGCCGCCGAGGACAAGGCAAAGGACGCCACCGAGCGCACCGCCCGCCTGCAGGCCGACTGGGAGAACTTCCGTCGCCGTACCGCCAACGAGCGCATCGCCGAGCGCGAGCGCGCGACCGAGAAGCTCGTCACCGCGCTGCTGCCGGTGGTCGACGATATCGAGCGTGCGATCGACCATGCCCGCGGCCAGGAGCTTTCCGACGACTTTAAGCAGTTCGTCGATGGCGTTGACGCGGTACATGCCAAGCTGCTCGACGTGTTCGCGCACGAGGGCGTTGAGCCCATCGACCCCAAGGGCGAGGCGTTCGATCCGCTCGAGCACCAGGCCGTGGGACGTGTCGAGGACGCGTTGCAGTACGACGAGACCGTCAACGACGTGTACCAGAAGGGCTACCGCATGGCGGACCGCATCCTGCGCTCCGCAATGGTGACGGTGACCTACGGTGGCGAGAAGCGCCCCGCACCGGAGCCCGAAGCGGCGTCCGAGGATGCTGCGGCCGATACGGCCGAGAGCACCGAGGAGTAATTGAGAAGGGCCCCG
>DBFCNY010000077.1:0-2056 GCA_048298285.1 Collinsella sp. | reverse complement strand
GGCCGTAGGGATCTTGAACCCCGCCTCGCGGTTGAGCTTGGCGATCTTGCGCTCCTTACGCGCCGCTGCCTCGGCATCCAGGAGCTCGACCATCTTGTCCTCGAACGTCATGTCGTCGTAGGCGGGGTCGTCGACCATCTCCCTCAGCTTCTCGCCCATGGCCCTGACCCTGAACTTCTTGAACAGGTCGAAATGCTCCTCAGTCAGCATCGCCGCCTCCCTTCCTGCGATAGGCGTCCGCGCCGCGCAAACGGCCCGCATGCGCCGCGCGGTCGACGATCTGCGCAGGCCCCTCGGCGGCGGCAGCGGCGCAGGCGCCAGCTGCCCTGGCACTGTCCCGCTGCGCCTTGATGGAGAGAATCGCGTTCTTCACGCCGGTGTAGCTGGCAACCGCGCAAAGTGCGTTGACCTGGGCGCACGCGGCCTCGAGCAGCTGCGGGGTGTACCTTTTCGAGAGGCCCAGTATGTTGCGGCAGGGGACGAACGCCTGCTCTACGATCTTCCTGCTGTCGAGCACGCGCGCTATGGCGAGCTCGGTCTCCGGGCCGATCTTGGCGGCCCATGACAGGAAGCGCTCGTCAGACCACGGCGAGCCGGCGTCCCGGTGGTTTGCCGGCATGTGCTCGTCGAAAGTGTCGTACTGCCCCTTCCTGCCGGTCAGGCGCACATGCTCGCAGACGGGCTCGCCGTTGTCGTAGACGATCACCTTGGAGGCCGTGACCTTCGCCTCCAAGGTGCGGCCGATTAGGGAGTGCGGCACCGAGTAGTGCATGTAGTCTATGGTGACGTGGTAGTCCGGCGACACCTTGGGGTAGCACCACCTGCACATCTCGTAGCGCTCTGCCGGCAGCGGCATGAGCTGGCCGGCCTCCTCTTCGTCGAACAGCGACGAGCGCGACCCTTCCTTCGCCGAGAACGGGCGGCTGTTGAGCCACCCGACGCGCTGCGCGCAGAACTCGTTGAACTCGTCGAGCGTGTAGAAGCGCATCTCCGAGGACGGGGCGATCACCCACTTCTCGACGAGGTCGACGGTCCCCTCGGCGGTGCTCTTGTCGCGCGGCTTGCGCACGCGGGCGGGGACGACGGCACAGCCGTAGTGCTCTGCGAAGCGCTCGTAGTCCTTGTTCAGCAGCGTCTCGTACAGCGATCCGCGGTCTGTCGCCGTGGCGCAGTTGTCCGGGACGAGCATGCGGGGCACGCCGCCGAACTCCTCGAAGGCCGACATGTGGCCCTCGAGCCAGGACTGCTGGCGCATGTCGGCGAAGCCGCGCGCCCAGAAGCGGCCCGAGAACGGCAGCGAGACGACGAGCACGTGCACCTTCGTCGCCTTGCCCGTTATCTTGTCGGTGAGCTTGGCGGCGTCGCCTGCCCAGTCCACGTAGGCCTTCTCGCCGGGGGCGTGCTTGAAGTGCTGCGTCGCGCCGAGCTTCTCTGCCTCGTCGGAGAACTGCTCGCAGAAACTCTGGTAGGAGTAGGCGAGCTTCTCGCACTCTGCGGCAGACGAGCAGTACTCCTGCCAGAACTGCTTCACGACGAGTTTGCGGCACCTCTTCTTGCGCTCGACGTAGGCCCGCATGTCGGGCTGCAGGTAGGCGGTGTTCTTCTTCCTGCCGCGTACTTCTTTGGGGAAGAATGTGTCGTCGACGGCGGACGGGTCCATGCCTGACACCTCGTCGTAGGTGAGCCCGTGCTCCTTGATCGCCTTGGCGGCCGAGGAGACGTCGCGCTTGCTCACGTGCAGGGCGGCTGCGACGTCATCTTGGCTGCTCCCTCCTCTCAGGAGCATCAGGAGGACCTTCTTCATCTTCGCCATAGTGATTCCTTTCCGTCTATCGCATCCCGGATTGGATGCTTGCGACGGATTCTATGGCGGTACCGTAATTGGCTGATTCGCAGTACCAGAATTTGCTGACTGTTAGTACCAGGAAGGCTTACTACTCAATCGCGATGGTTTCGCTCGCGCTCTTCTACTTCATTTTTCTCGAGAGCAACTCGTTTTACCTCTCAAGCATGTCATCCTTTTCGCTTGAGCCCAGGTTCGTTACAACAATTGTCC
>DBFCNY010000076.1:0-7472 GCA_048298285.1 Collinsella sp. | reverse complement strand
GGGGGGCACGCCCGGTCCCGTTCCGAACCCGGAAGCTAAGCCCCATCGCGCCGAGAGTACTGCGGGGCCAGCCCGTGGGAGGCCAGGGCGCCGCTGACCGGTGGACGGCACCGAGCCGTCATCGAAACTGAAGAAGGGGGAGGCCTCGCGGCCTCCCTCTTTTTTTGCGTTTACGGGCTTTTGTCTCACATAGTAGCTGTGTTTTATAACCCTCGTTTGTCGCATCTTCTGCGAACGGGCTACAATAACTTAGTCTGTGCGATATGGAGGTGAACATGGCTGAAGCTGGTATCGGCGTTGATATCGTCGAGATTTCCCGCATGAAATCAATTCTTGAAAAGACGCCGTCGTTTGCTCGGCGTGTGTTTACCGAAGAAGAGCGTGCGTATTGCGATGCATCATCGCGTCCCGCTGCTCACTATGCGAGCCGCTTTGCTTCGCGCGAGGCGGTACTTAAAGCTCTCGGCACGGGTTTTAGTCAAGGCGTGGGTCGCAAGGATGTTTCGGTTACGCGTGATAAACTCGGCAAACCGAAGGCGCTGCTTTCGGGCCGTGCTCTCGAGATCGCTCAAGAACTGGGTGTTGTTGAAGTCGCTCTTTCCATTACGCTTACAGGAGATTTGGCCGTTGCGAATGCCATCGCGATTACCGAAGATGCTCGGCCTAAGCCAAAAGAGGAAAAGGTGAGCACCAAGAAACGCGTAGCGCAGACATTTAAAGAGGCTCGCTCTGTTTTAGATGAGCTTGAGCAGCTGCAGAATTCAGCATTGACGGAGCACCTGGGCGATGCTTCGCAAGATACGCTAGGAGCATAGATGAAACCGGTTTTGAGTACCGAAGAAGTCGTTCGTCTCGAGGATATCATCGAACGCGAAGGGACTTCGAAGGCCGAGCTTATGGAGCTAGCGGGTGAGTTTGCCGCCAACGAGGTCTTGAAGCTCAATCCCGATCGGGTTCTCGTTCTGGTCGGTTTTGGTAATAATGGCGGCGACGGTTGGGTTGCCGCCGATATCCTGAGCCATAAGGGTGTGGACGTGGATATCGTTTCTCCGGTTGAGCCGGATGAGATTCCTGCTGCTCTGGCACGTCATGTTGCTCGTCGTACTGCCGGCCGCGATGTGCACGTTTGCGTCGGCCCCTCGCGTGACGAACTCGAGGTTTTGATCGATAAGGCCGATGTTGTTGTCGATGCCATTTTTGGTACCGGTTTCCACGGAAATCTGCGTGCGCCTTTCTCCATCTGGATTCCTACGGTCAATGAATGCGCCGATTGTGTCGTATCCATTGATGTTCCCTCGGGCCTGAATGCCGAGACGGGCGTTGTTGATGACGACTGCATTCGTGCCGAGCATACGGTGACGATGATTGCGCCCAAGATTGGTCTGTATAGCGCTGATGGTCCTGAGTATGCTGGCGATTTGATCTGCGGCAATCTTTACGACCGTCTTGACGAGGTCATCGATGATGTCGACCACGCCGCCGAGATTGTCGAGCCCGGTGACTTAGTTGATTACTTTGCCCCACTACCTACGAATATCGATAAGTATTCCCGTGGCTCTGTGCTTATTGTCGCCGGATCTGCGCAATATCCTGGTGCTGCCATTATGGCGGCCAAGTCTGCAGCTCGCGCGGGTGCTGGTTACGTGGCAGTCGCGGCTCCTGACGCCTGCGCCAATCTTATTCGCATGGCACTTCCTTCGATTCCCGTCTTTGCTATTCCGTCTGATTCCCGTGGCTCCTTTGGCGCCGCTGCGCGCATGACTGTGTGCGAGATTGCAAAGAAGTACAGCTGTGTACTGTGCGGTCCCGGTATGACGACATCTGCCGGCGCTATGCAGGTGGTTTCGGGCTTGCTCGAGCTTGATGTACCGCTTATTTTGGATGCCGATGCACTCAACTGCCTTGCTAAGATTGCCATTGACGGTATTGATAGTAATCCCGAGATGTATCGTCGCGAGCAGCCGTTGGTTATGACGCCGCACTATCGTGAGCTTTCGCGTCTGGTTGCCGGTGACGAGGTGAACGACCTTGGTACCGCGATTGCGGCCGCGCAGAAGGTTGTCTGGGCTGCAGGCTCCGACAACCTGGTTGTCATTGCCAAGGGGCCGACGACGGCTATCTGTGGCGTTGAGCGTGTGCTGCTGCCGCTCTCGGGTCCGGCTTCTCTGGCAACTGCCGGTTCGGGTGATGTTCTCGCGGGTATTTTGGCCGGCACGCTTGCCACCATGCGCGACGAGATGGATCGTTGGGAGTTGCTGTATTCGTACGCCGTCGCACTTCACAGCTACGCCGGTTTTGCCGCGGCGACGGAGTATGGTGAGAAGAGCGTCATCGCGACCGATCTTATCGACTTGATCGGTCCTGCCATGGAACTGGCGGCAAAGGATGCGCTCGAAGATCTGGGAATCATGGACGAAGGGTCGGATGACTAATCATGAATAAAGCCGATTTGACGCGCTGGTCCTGGGTCGAGATCGACCGCGGGGCGCTCCGTCGCAACACGAGGGCCTATAAGAATTTGCTGAATCCACGTCAGCGCCTGTGCTGCGTGGTTAAGGCCGATGCTTATGGTCATGGAGCTGTTGAGTGCGCCAAGATCATGTATTCGGCCGGTGCCGACATGTTTGCCGTGGCGACGGTTAACGAGGGCGTTGAGCTCCGACAGGGCGGGATTACGAAACCCATCCTCATCCTAAGCGAGCCGCCTATCGAGGCCATTCCGACGTTGCTCGAGTTTGATATCATGCCCTCGGTCTATACGTCTGACTTTGCTCTTGCGTATGGCGAATGTGCCGTCGCGACGGGCAAAGTGGGCAAGTATCATCTCGCCATCGAGACGGGCATGAATCGTATCGGCGTTCACTACACGCAGGTACTTGACTTTGTCCGCGGTATTAATTTCCATCGCGGTATTCAGTGCGACGGCGTATTTACGCACTTCGCCACGGCCGATGAACCTTCGGGCTGGGACTACAAACTGCAGTGTCAGCGCTTTACCGAGGCCGTTCAGGCCATTAAGGATGCGGGCTTTGAGTGCGGTATCGTGCACTGCGCCAACACGCCGTCCTCGATGCTCGACCCTTCGATGCATTTTGATATGATTCGCGCCGGCGTTGGCTTGTATGGCATGCAGCCGTGCGAGCTGAGTGGCCGCGTGATGCAGCTTGATCCCGTTATGAGCGTCCATGCGCGTGTGACGCGCGTGGCACACCCTGCGATGGGTGAGGGCGTGGGCTACGGTTTTACCTACCGCGTACCGCGTACGCGCGTTCAGATCTGCACGCTGCCGATCGGTTATGCCGATGGCCTATCGCGTACGCTTTCCAATCGTATGGATGTGCTGTATCGCGGCGAGCGTGTGCATCAGGTTGGCAATATCTGCATGGACCAGTTTATGGTCGCCATTCAGTCCAACCCGGCACACGAGATTCCCGAGGCCGAGTATGGTGACGAGATGATCATTGTCGGCCGCGATGGCGATGCCGAGATCACTATGGACGAGATGGCCCGACTGCGCGGAACGATTAACTACGAGGTCGCCTGCGGCTTTGGCATGCGTCTCGACAAGGTCTACGTGTAGGAGCCGCTATGGGCGTCATGCACATCCCCGGCCATACCCATCAGGCACCACGTGAGGTCGCACTCGAGGAAATTGAGGCCGTTCTGGGCGATTGTCACCTCTGCCAGCTCTACCAGTCGCGTCACAATATCGTGTTTGGCGTGGGAAACCCCCGCGCTCGCGTGATGTTTATTGGTGAGGCGCCGGGCCGCAATGAGGATTTGCAGGGCGAGCCCTTTGTGGGGGCGGCAGGCGAGGACCTCAACGGCATTTTGTCGCTGGCGGGGCTCAAACGCGAAGACGTCTACATTGCCAACGTGCTTAAGTGCCGCCCGCCGGGAAACCGCAATCCGCGTCCCGAGGAAGTGCTGGCTTGCTCGCCGTTTTTGCGTGAGCAGATTCGAAGCATCTGGCCTGATATTATCGTGACGCTCGGCAACCCCGCGACGCACTTTGTGCTTAAGACCGAGATTGGCATTACTAAGCTGCGCGGCAGGTTCCACCAGATGGGGCATTTTGTAGTAATGCCCACTTTTCATCCGGCAGCAGCGCTGCGCAATCCGGCGTGGCAGGAGCTGCTGGAGGAAGACTTTAAGATGCTGGGCGACTATCTGGAGCGACATCCCGCACCAGAGGACGCCTCGGAATAATAAGGAGCATATATGTCCCTGGAGCGCCTGGGGGTAGGTACTTACAAAACAACTTGCGCTGCCGATACGGAGTACTTTGGCGAGCTAATTGCACCGTGCCTTGAGGACGGCGATGTGCTCATCCTGACCGGTGGCCTGGGAGTGGGCAAAACTCACTTTACCAAGGGCGTCTCGCGCGGGCTGGGCGATGAGCATATGGTTACGAGCCCTACGTTTGCGCTCATGGCCGTTCACGATCAAGGTCGTATTCCGCTGTTTCACTTTGATCTATACCGCCTGGAGCATGCCTACGAGCTCGAGGATACGGGCATTTTCGATGTGCTGGGCTATGAGGGTGCTTGCCTGCTGGAATGGGGCGAACAATTCCAGGACGAGCTGACGGATGAGTATCTTTCGGTGACGCTCAAGCGTGATGAGGGCGACAGCGATGTGCGAACGATAACGCTCGAGGCACACGGTGACCGTGCAATGGAGCTTTCCCATTTGATTGATAAGGCTGTACAAGATGAGCTTGCATAACGACAACGCGCTGGTGGTGGCGCTCGATACCTCGACCGACATGCTTGCCTGCGCGGCAAGCTGGATTGATGGGCAGACGGGCGAGACGAAGCTCGTGAGTGGCGACCACATGTGTCGCCGTCACGCCAACGTTGAGCTCGTGAATACCGTTGATGGCGTGCTGGCTCAAGTCGGTCTGGATCGCAGCGATGTTGGTTGCTACGTGGTCGGCCGCGGCCCGGGGTCGTTTACGGGTGTGCGCATCGGCATCTCCACTGCCAAGGGCCTCGCGCGCGGTGCCAATGTTCCGCTGCTGGGCGTGTCGACGCTCGACGCTTGCGCTTGGACGGCGTGGAAGGCTGGCGTGCGCGGCAAGCTTGGTATCTTGGCCGATGCCATGCGCGGTGAGGTATATCCGGCACTATATATGCTGGGCGATGAGGGTCCCGAGCGTCAATTTGAGCGCGAACACGTGGTCAAGGCCGCCGTGGCGCTCGATGAGTGGCGCCGAGCAGCGGACTGGGACCAGGTTCAGCTGACCGGTGACGGTCTCGTGCGCTATGGCAAGCTGCTGGGTGAGGACGAGACCGCCCGCTGCGTGGAGCGCGACCTGTGGTGGCCTTCGGGCGAGGGCTTGCTGCTCGCGCACGCTGCGGGTGACGGCGATCCGGCTCGCGTCCTGCCGATTTACACGCGCCTTTCGGATGCCGAGGAAAACGAGCGCAAGCGTCTTGGTCTTGCCGAGAGTGCGCAGAGCGAAATTACGGGCGTTGCCGATGAGCTCGCCGGTCGTCATCTGCAGTTCCGTCCCATGGGCGCGGCGGATGCCGAGGGCGCGAGCGCGCTAGAGGCTGCCTGCTTTGAAGGTGCCGGACACGAGGCGTGGACGCCGGGCATGTTCCTGTCCGAACTGGGCGAGGACGTCGCTGCGCCGCGTAGTTGGTGGGTGGCACACGACGACGGCAAGCTGCTGGGCCTTGCCGGCGGTATGGTCGTGGACGGTGATGTGCAGATTCTGGATGTCGCCGTCGACTCGGCACATCGCCGTGAGGGCATTGCCCGCAAGCTGCTGTCGCATGTGAGCTATGATGCCCAGATGCTCGGCTGCACCACGGCTTCGCTCGAGGTCGAGGACGGCAACGAGGGCGCGATTGCGCTCTATGCCGCTCTGGGCTTTACCGAGGTGGGTCGTCGTCGTGGCTACTACGGTGTCGGCAAAGACGCCATCGTCATGACGGCCCCACTTCCCCTCGTACTTCCGGTCGATAACGCCTCGCCCGAGCCGACGGCAGCCGAGCAACGCGTATGGCCGCTGCCTGCGCCTGGGCGCTCCGAGGGGGAGCGCGCCGAAATTGAGCGCCGCCGCCTGGTGCTCGCTATCGAGAGTTCCTGCGACGAGACGGCCGTGGCGATTATCGATGCGGATGGCAATATGCTGGCCAACCAGGTGTCGACACAGATTGATTTTCATGCCCGCTTTGGCGGCGTGGTGCCCGAGATCGCCTCGCGCAAACACGTTGAGGTGATTGTGAGTGTCGTGGATGCGGCGCTCGAGGATGCCGCAGCATCGCTTGGTCTTGAGGGTGGAGCCATTGCTCCCAGCGAGCTTGCCGCCGTGGGCGTGACACAGGGTCCGGGCCTGGTGGGCGCCCTCGTGGTGGGCGTTGCCTTTGCCAAAGGCTTTGCCTACGCTGCCGGTAAGCCGCTCGTATGCGTCAACCATCTGGAGGGGCACCTGTTTGCCAACCTGCTGGCGCAACCCGACCTCAAACCGCCGTTTATCTTCACGCTTGTCTCGGGTGGGCACACCATGCTTGTGCACGTGAAGGCGTGGGGCGACTACGAGGTGCTCGGTGAGACGCTCGACGACGCTGTGGGCGAGGCCTTCGACAAGGTAGCCAAGGCACTGGGCCTGGGCTATCCCGGCGGCCCCATCATCTCCAAGCTTGCCGAGACGGGCAACCCCAAGGCGATCGATTTTCCTCGCGCGCTTAACAGCAGGGGGGACTACCGCTTCTCGCTTTCGGGCCTTAAAACCGCTGTGACGCTCTACATTGAACAGGAGACCAAGGCCGGGCGCACGATTCGCCTGCCCGATCTGGCAGCTTCGTTTGAGGCGGCTGTCTTTGACGTGCAGTACAAGAAGGCCAAAAACGCATTGCACGCTACCGGATGCAAGGAATACTGCATCGGTGGCGGCGTCTCGGCCAACCCGCATCTGCGCGAGATGATGATCAAGAAGCTTGGGCGTCAGGGGATTCGCGTAACGGTGCCGCCCTTGTCTGCCTGTACCGATAACGCAGCCATGATCGCGGAGGTCGCTCGCCGTAAATTCGACCGAGGCGAAATCTCGCCGTTCGATGTCGACGCCGATCCGAACATGACGCTGTAGCTGGTACGGCGCGGTCCCCGGACGGAGGGGCCGGATATAAGGTTTCCTGCTCTACAGTCCTGCGCAAGACGAAGGCCACATTAAGTGGCCTTCATTGCGTGCGGAACTCGCGATAAACCTTATATCCGGCCCCTCCGTCCGGGGACCTTTCTGTATCGATATAGCTTCTGGGCTGGTTTGGCGTCGACAACGTCCAGCAAGGTTAACAAGCCAGCGTCGAATTTCCGGCATGCTTTAGCTGAAAGAAAAGTTAGCGTGCGGAGCTTTGCTCCGCATTTGGGATGGGAGCCCCTCGGGAGCGGGCGGGCGTATACAAGGTTTATCGCGAGTTCCGCACGAGCCGGAGAGCACTTAATGTGCTCTCCGTGCGAGC
>DBFCNY010000075.1:0-8264 GCA_048298285.1 Collinsella sp. | reverse complement strand
CGTCCTGAGAGACCCTGAGCTCAAGGCATCTGATCTCCATGCAAGAGAAGATGAGTTCGATTTCATCATGACAAAGCTTTTGCGTTCCGTTGGACTCAACGGTATGCCGACAGCACAGCAAATTACCGAAGACGCAGCTTTCTTATTGATTGTCGTACGGCCCGAGTTTTACGAACGCAATAAAACAGCCGAGGTCTCCAAGCTCCTCTCGATAATCTATGAAGACGCTCCCCTCTGGGAGTTCAACGGACGTTCACATACCGAGCTAAAAAGCGAAGGAGTGGTGGAGCCCCCGGTGTCGGTTTTACATCGAGAAGTCCAATCAAAACAAGCCGCTTAAGCCTATTAACTGCTTGCATTTTTGTCTACAAAACTGTATACAAAAAGAGAGGCCCTTATGGAGCTCATCGCAATCCACCCTCACGCCCTCAAACACGGGCTGACGGAGACGGATATTACCTGTGCCTGGAACTCCGCTTTTGCATGGTTCAGGCGTGATCTTGAAAACGGAGGTATCGATTACGTTCTCGTTGGACTTGATGGAAGAAACCGTCTCATGGAGCTCATCGCTCGATATTGCCCCAATCGAGATGGTTACATCATTTACCATGCCCTTGTCCCTCCTACGCGCAAAGTGCTCAGGGAAATCGGGGCCGATCGATAGGAGGCGCTATGGACGCTAAGCAGCTCGAAAAGATGATGGGGTTTGCCCCCGGAGAGTTGGAGAAAGCCGCGGAGGCATACGAAAAAGATGAGTGGCCGAAGGGCCGCACCATCAAGCTGGGAAGGCCGTCGATCTCCGATGAGCCAAGCGTTGTTTTATCGGCACGTGTGGGTGAGTCGGTTCTTGATGCGTTTGACGAGAAGGCAAAGCGCCATGGGCAAACACGCACAGAGCGACTCAGAGAACTCATCACGCTCGATGCAATGATTGCCTAGACTCCACTCCCCCGCCGACCCAAACATATACGCCAGCATCCAAAGTCGACATTTTTCGACATCCTTGGATGCTGGCGTACAGCTTTTGTATGGGTTCGGCACGGGTAGTCATTGGAGACGTTCTTAAATAACTGGTCGTTAAAGAATGTCCAACGACTAACTAGCCGTGGAAGCGGGCTATGGGTGCAAGTGGCTGCTCGCGAAAGACGCGCTCGACGGCGGCGCGATATTCGTCGACCTTTTTGGTCTTGCGCACGAGCTTATGGACGGTGGCAGGGTCGGCGAAGGCGCATTTGGCGTAGAACCACCACTCCTTCATGCGAAAGACCGCGTTGCCACCAATCTCCTCTGCATAGGCCGCGAATAGCGTGTCGTGGAAACGCTGCAGTTCGGCTGCCGTGGCAGCAGGACCGCCGTTGACCATGCGAGCCAGCGCGGGGTTCGCAAGCAGGCCACGCCCCAGCATCACATGGCGCGTGCCGGGATAGGCCTCCACCAGCGCGTCCATATCCTCAAGATCAAAAATGTCGCCGTTGTATGCCACCGGAAACGGCGCACGTTCCAGCGTCTCGCCGTAAAACTCCTTGCGCGGCGAACCCGTATAACGGTCCTTTTGCACGCGCGGGTGCACGATCAGCTCTGCCAACGGCATACGGCAGTACGGATCGAGCACACGCTCATACTCGTCATCGCGTTCCAACCCCAGCCTGGTTTTCACCGACACCGGCAACGGCGACCGCTCGCACACATCGCTCAAGAACACCTCGAGCTCGTCGAGATTACGCAAGAAACCCGAGCCCTTGCCCTTTGCGACAACCGTTCCCGAAGGACAACCCAAGTTGAGATTGACCTCGCGATAGCCCATGTCGGCGAGCACCTGCGCCGCCCACACAAACTCGTCCGCGTTCTTGGACATCAACTGAGGCACTACGTTGAGCCCCTGGTTATTGACAGGGTCGACCTCTTTAAACGCCTTGCCACCAAAACGGTTGCCAACCCGCGGCGGCGGCAAAAACGGCGTGTAATAGCAATCGAGCGCGCCGAAGCACTCCGCATGCACGCAACGGAACACATGCCCGGTAATCCCCTCCATGGGGGCCAACGATAGAATCATCAATATCTACCCTCAGATCAATGCGGCAAAGGGACTGCCCCTTTGTCACATGCATTATGCCTTGTCCTTGAGGTGGCCCACAAGGCGGAGGCAGTTACTTGACGCCAACCAGCCCTCCAACCATCCCTGTGCAACGAAGGTGAACGGTGTCCACGAACAGCAAGTAGGGCCGCCCCGCAGCAGCTCCCCCACTCATCTATACTCAAGAGTGCGTGTGCATCGCCCCCGAAAAATGATGAGAGTCGAGGCCCCCCATGCAGCAGCTCACCGAACAAGAAAAGAAACGCATCCAGCGGTACTGCACATACCCCAAGATCGCAGCGACCGCACTCGTCATGTCGTTCGTAGCATGTCTGCTCATGCTGCCGCTCCAAATGATCAACGATATCGCGTTCCACCAAAAGGAATTCCAACCCGCGGGCATATATACCGCCATCGCACTCACCGTAATCGAACTCGTCGTCTTTTGCTATTGCGCTCTTGCGCCGCGCTTTGGAATGCAGGGCAAACAGTGGAAGGAGCTGCAGAGCAGGCTTGCGGTAGCCCAAACCAACAAAGACCGCTCCGCGGAGGTCGCCGGCGTGCTCGCCACGCAAGCTGCCGGCCGCCTGCTCAAGAACAGTGATAACGATCTCGCGCGCAATCTGGGCGGCGCCGCGGAGGTCGCCGGCGCCGTAGGGGCAGTTGCCACCGCGGCAGACGTGCTAGCCGAGACCTCGAGCAATGCCGAAGCCATGGCAAACGCATACGGCGTGACGATTCCAAGCGTCAAGAAGCAGGTCATAGCTCTCGCAGTGGTGCCCGCCATTGTGTTGATTGGCGTCTACATCCCGCAGTTTGTCCAGGGAAATAACGAGCTTCAGGCGAGAAAGACTACAGCCGCCGAGCAGCTCGCCATCGCGCAAGATGCCTTGGAGCCCGTGTGCGAACGCGTCGCGGCAGACAACCCATATGAGTCGTATCACGACTACGGCTACCGCATTATCGGCTATCTGCGCGATAATGACCTCGGCGCTCAAGCAGCCTATGTCTACCTTTCTTTCGATGCAGACGGCATGCTCACGGACGTCGATTACACCAGCCAGATCGACCCCGAGGCAAGCCTTGCAGACAACCTCGCCCGCGCCGAGCAGGACATCGCGACGCTCTGTGCCCCGCTCAACGGGTTGGACATTTCCGTTGCCACACCGGGCCTCCTCACGCCATGCAGCCTGTCGGATGAATTTAAACAGGCATTTTTAGCCGGATCCCTATATGAAGAAATCAGCATCAAGACGGAGGACGAATCTATCAAGTCGTACTACACCTTTGACACCGAGCCCAAAGAAGAGTTCGACGAGTACACCCATCCGGAAATTAGGCTCATGCTCTCTGCAAAGAAGAACTGAAGGCTTACGCTCTAATTGCCGCTCGCAAACATCGTCTATATCTCGAGGTCTAATACTTTTCCAAGAAGTGAACGACCGTTTTTGGACCCCCGAAGCATCGACATTTTCAGACGTCAAAACCGCAGGATTTGGCTGACAAAACCGCAGGAAATTGCATCTCAAAAGTGTCGATGCTTCGGGGGTCCGTTTTTACTCGTTCACTTCTTGGAAAAGTATTAGACCTCGATTTACAAGCCACTCAATGTGACAAAGGGGCTGTCCCTTTGTCACATTCGATGAAAAAGGGCACCGATGTTAGTCGATGCCCCAAAGCGGCTGCAGGTTAAGCCCTACAGCGTATGTCTATGACGAATCGAACTATTCGTCCCAGGAGAGGTTCTTACCAGTCTTTTTTGCCAGCAGCAAGAACAGGCCGATAATAACGTTGCATGCGATGCAGAAGATGAAGACGCCCTGGAAGGAGCCGACAAGCTCATAGACCTTCATCATAACGGGCATGCCAAAGGCGCCGACGATATAGCCCACAGAGCAGATCAGCGCGAAGATGCGACCGAAATCGCGGGAGCCAAAGACATCCATAACCAAAACGGTCAGGGCAGTGCCAGCGATAACGTACATGACGTCGTTCACGCCTGCTGCGAGGATGCTGAGCGTCGAGTTGCCGCTGCTCATCATGAGCATGACAAAGGAGAGGATGGAGACAGCGAGCCAGCCCAGAATGGCCTTCGTGCTGCCGAACTTATCGCAAGTGGTGCCGACGATCGGATTGAGGAACAGATCGAAGAGCGATGCAGCGGATACCATGAAGCCGCCCACCATGGGGCTAAAACCAACCTCGGAAGCATACGTCGGGAAGAGCTGGTTCATGCAGCAAGTGAGCTGAACGAGGCAGAGGAAGCCGATGCAGAAGAAGAAGGCAGGCGACTTAATGGCGCGTGCATAGCTAACGCCACGCGTGCTATCCTCGGTCGTCTCCTCGGTCTCGGTGACCGTCTCGCCCTCGACGTAGCCATAGGGCATCATGCCCTTGTCCTGAGGCTTATAGCGGATAATCAGGACGGAAGCGGGGAGAATGAGCACGGCGGAGACGCCAGCGAGCACCAGATAACCAGTCCTCCAGCCAGCGGCCTCGATGACAGAGGTGATGACGGGACTCATGATGAGCATGTAAATCGAGTTCACTGCCCAAGCGAGACCAATTGCCAGGCCACCAGATTTTTTGAACCACTGGTCAATAACGTCGGACATGGCGACGCCGGTGGTGAAGGCGAAGCAAACGCCAATCAGGGCGCCAGCGGCGATGAACATCCAGACTTCGGTGTAGAAGGCCATGCCTGCGCCGGCAGCGAGCAAAATAAGCTCGACGACGGGGAGCCAAACCTTGCCAACGACCTTGGGGATGAGTTTTCCGACAAACGGAAGAGCCGCCGCAAGACCAATGAGCGTTGCGGTGAAGTAATACGAGAAGATTGAATAGTCAAACCCGAACTCCTCGCACACGGGTGCGACGAAGGAGCCGGCGATTACGCTATAGGATCCAGTCGTACCAGCAGACATGAGGCCAAGCGCGATTACGAGAACCCATGCGTAGACCTTGCTGCTCTTTAACTTTGCATTTTCCATTGATACAACTCCTAGAGACCTAGAAGGGCACACATAACGGCCTTGATAGTGTGCTGACGGTTCTCTGCCTCACGGAAGATGACCGAAGCGTTGGCCTCAAAGCACTCGTCGGCAATCTCGAAACCCTCGGTGATGATCTCGCGATGGAGGTCGTTCTTGCACTGGTCGAGGAGCATCTTGCCAACACGGTGATCTGCGTTGTGGACAGAAGGAAGCTCATGCATGCAGAAGATGTCGGGATTGTTGGTGCGCTTGCACAGCTCGCTGGTGACGCGATAGGGGTACAGAGACTCGGCATCGCCCAGCCAGGAGTTGTAGTCGTCGGGATCCAGAACCTCTTCGCCGCACTCGGGGTTGATGTAGCGCCACTCCTCGGTAACGATAACGTCAACGCCATCCAAGGCATCGAGGTCAGAGGTGATGGTAAAGGTCCTATTGGGAGCGTACTTGGCGTAGCAGGCCTCCACCTCTTCGACCATTTCCTTGCACATCTGATGACGGAGGTCGTCGGGACCGATGGCGAGGAAGTCCATGTCGAGCATAGCGCACAGACGGCCATACCACACCGGGGCGCCGGCGCAGTTGCCAACGAAAGCCATCTTCTTGCCGCGGCTCGTACGCAGACCGCCCCATTGCTCTTCCATCGTAAGAGCGTCAGCGAGCATCTGAGTCGGGTGATCGCCGAGAGTAAGGGCATTGATGACCGGGATGTCAACCAGGTCGGCGACGTCATAGAGGAACTGCTCGTCCTTCTGTGCGCGGTAGACGATGAGATCATACATGCCGTTAAAGACGCGCATGGCATCCTTGACGGTCTCGCAGTCACCCATGTGGGAGTTGGTCAGATAAGTGAAGCCCATGCCCAAATCGTTGCAGGAGGTCTCGAATGCGCAACGAGTACGGGTCGAGCCCCACTCAAAGTTGGCGAGGACGTTTTTGCCGGGGAAGTAGCGCTGGTCGACACCAGACTTCTTCTGAGCCTTAAGGTTCCAGGCAAGATCGATGAGATAGCGGAAATCCTCGGAGGAGAGATCATGGATGTTGATGTAGTCGCGACCGCGGAGGCTGTTGTTCATGCCTATTTTCCTTTCAATTGGTCGATAAATAAATGGCGAATGCGTCCCCGAGTGAAACACGGATATCCCTCGGGGACAGTAAATGTGGCACTTGGATCAGGCAGCGCAAGTTCGAGAACTTGCTAGCAGCTGGCGGCCACGTCCTTGGTCCAGCAGTGCACGCCGCCGCCGGACAGGTTAAGCGCAAGAGAGTCGATCATGATGACCTTGCGATCGGGGAAGCAGCTCTCAAGAACCGCCTTGGCCTGCTCGTCCTTCTCCTTCACGACTTGGCTCATGCCTTCGTGGTAATAACGCTGGCCTAGAACGACGCCGTTGCAGATGAGGAAGTTGCAGTAGCTCGCTGCGGCATAGAAGTGAACGGGGCCCTCGGGCCAAGGGGTGCCATCCATGAACTTGCCGCCCATTTCGTCGATGAAGCCCTTATACAGCTCGTAGTCCTCATCGCCGGGGGCGATGACAACCTCGATCGGCTCAGCAGTGGGCATGCGGACGATCTCGAAGGGCTTGCCCTCCCAGTCCGTCTCGTTGCTCAGAATCTCATAAGCTGCCTCGATGCGGCGGCGCGACTCGGCGCCCGCCTTACTCGAAGCGGCCTCTTCGTCGGACACCTCGGCAAGGAGAATCTTGTTCGGAGTGATAAAACGGCACATCTCATCGATATGAGCGGCAAAGCTCATGCCAAAGACGGGGGTTCCGTCTTCCTTCTCGTCGAGGATGCCCAGTCGATAATCGTCGTCCTCAAGCATGGGCTGAGGAAGCCAGATAACCTTGTTGAGGTTGTAGATGCGCTTATACTCGGCCTCTACCTCATCTTTCGTGAACTCGGGATTGCGCTTACGGCATTCCGTGTCCTCGATGGCGATCAGGGTGCCGTGACCGTCAAACTCACGATCGCCGCCCTCCGAAACCATTTCGGAATTGACGATATCGAAGCAACCGAGCGCAACCGCCATGTGAACGGCTGCCTTACGTGCGGACTGGCACTCCGGGGAGTTCTTGTCCCACACGCCATAATAGGTCCAAGCGGGGTTGACCATATAAGAATGGCCTTTGTCGTCGACCATGATGCTGGGGCCGTTGTCGCGGACATAGAAGTTGGAGTCTTCGAACTGCGTAATCTCGATGCGATCAAGATCAACCCCCTCCTCCTTCAGGCGTGAGCAAGCTTCCTCATAGGAGCCGGGGGTGCCGCAATTGAGGTTGACCGTAACGTCGCCATACTCGAGCAGAGCCTTGATCACGTCAACGCAGGGCTGGCGGTTATCGTAGCCCTCTGCACGGATGTAATCGGGAAGCCATGTCACATAGACGTTGGAGCGCTTCTCGAACTCGCCCGGCATACGATAGTTCTCGTACATGGTTGGTCCTTCCGTCGGGTTTCCCGCGATGCTGTCCGGCCGCGACAATAGCGGGGTTTCACCTGCTATAGTACTACTATACCTACCGTTCGGTAGGTAGTTTTGAATAATTGCCGCTCGCCTACTGATACGTACCGTTCACCGTATATAGTGGTCATGTTTGGACACGAATTGATGTTCCGTTGCCATCCTTAATAATGTTGGTAGTGCGGAAGTGATTTGCAATGGAGAAATGCAGCGTGAGCACAAGAAAAAAAATATTGGACGCAATGTACGATCTTGTGGCAGAAGTCGGTTATGACAAAGCGTCTATCGGAAAGATTTGCGACTTTGTCGGTATATCCAAGCCGTCGGTGTACTACTACTTTCCCTCTAAAGAGGAGATTTTCACTACGCTCTTGGACAGCATGTTTCCGACCATTGACTATCAGCGCGACTACTCGCTAATAGTCGATAGGGACGGGTTCAAGGCCGCGCTTATCGAACTCGGCAATTCAGTTATAGGTGGCTATCGAAGCGATGAAAAACGCCGGCGCGTGCTGGCCGAGGTTAGCGTTCAAGCAAATCGAATTCCTGCAGTTCAGGAACGTCAAGCGACGGCGACCAAACGAACCATGGATGCGCTTAAAGACATCCTTCTTCATGGTGTAGAGATTGGCGCGTTTTCCGATAGTGCCGACGTGATGCTCTACGTACAAATTCTTTATACCGTTCTGGAGGGAGCGAGCAATACGGTTGCTCAAGGTGAGGATATTGATGAAAA
>DBFCNY010000074.1:0-8548 GCA_048298285.1 Collinsella sp. | reverse complement strand
TTCCCTTGTCCTCCTCTTCCTCGGGCACGACTTCCTTTTCGGCGGCTCGTGCTTCTTTGGCGAGGTCGATGAGCATCTTGAGGAACTCGACGCTGTTGATGAGACCTTGCTCGTGACGTTCCCTCAGGTCCTCCAGGCGCTCGCCGAGCTTCTGGAACTTGCCATTCTTATCGTGCCTGCGGATTCGGGCGACGAGATCTATCTCCAGCTTACGCGTGATCTTCTCGGTATTGCTCTTGTCGTTGATGAAGTGCTCGATCATGTCCTCGTCGAGCTCAAGGATGTCGTCATCGTCTCGGACTCTCTCGACGGTGATGTTCTCGTGCACGAGCTCGATTGTCTTGGGCCCGAGCGCTGCCCAGATGAGCTTCCCGCGATTGTCTACCGGTCTCACGGAATCGTAGACCTGCGAGAGCCAGATGAAATCGGGCTTGTAGGGATTGAGACATGCGTCGGGCGAAAGGGCTTCCCACGCTCTGTTCAAGACCGAGAAGTCGGCCCCAAACTGGTCTTTCACCTTTGTCGTTGGCAGGCATTGTTGAGCTTCGAGAAGGGACTCCCAATCCGCGCTGCGGCGGTCTCTGACCGTTGAGAAGTACTCAAGACAGCAATGCATAAGCCCGGGTAGCTCGGCCTTTACCTCGTCGATGTTGGTTATAACCTTCTGCACCTCGGCCTCGTCGAAGTGCAGAGACTTGGCGACGTTGTCGAAGAGGCCGATATAGTCGACAATGAGACCGAATGTCTTCTTGTCGTTGTAGACGCGGTTGGTTCGACAGATTGCCTGCAACAGCGTGTGGTCGCGCAAGGGCTTGTCAAGGTACTGAGTTTGCAGGATGGGCGCATCGAACCCCGTGAGCAGCTTTGCAGTGACGATGAGAATCTTGAGTGGATCGTCCGGGTCGCGGAAACGGTCAAGGAGCTTTTCTTCGGCATCGCGATCGCGACGATATGCCTTGTACCGGTCCTCCTTGTCGTTGTTCGTGTCCATGACGATGGTGACTGCATCAGCGCCCAAGAGCTTGTCGAGCTCCTCCTTATACAGCAGGCAGCACTCTCGGTCGTAGCAGACTACCTGCGCCTTGAAGCCGTCGGGCTCAACCTTCGATTTGAAGTGTTTGGCAATGTGTTCACACACCTTGTGAATGCGGTCGGGGGCCTTCATGACGGCTTCGATCTTGACGCGCCTGGTGAGTTCCGCCTTGTCCTCTTTGCTGAGGTCTCGGGTCATTTCGTCAAAGGCGGCGTTCACGACCTCTTGGTTGACGTGGAGCTCGACGGGAACGGTTTCAAAATGGAGCGGCAATGTGGCGTGGTCGCGGATGGAGTCGGCGAAGGAATAGCGGCTCATGTAGCCGGACTTGTCCTCTTTGGCACCGAAGGTGTGGAACGTGTTCTTGTCGGTTCGGTTGATGGGCGTGCCGGTCAAGCCGAAGAAGAAGGCGTTTGGCAAGGCGAGTCGCATCTTCTCGCCGAGGTCGCCCTCTTGGGTGCGGTGCGCCTCGTCGACCATGAGGATGATGTTCTCGCGCTCGTTGAGCGTCCCCGCAACCTCGCCGAATTTGAAGATGGTGGTGATGAGGACCTTTCTCATGTCCTGCTTGAAGAAGGACTCAAGCTCCTCCTTGCTGCCGGCGCTTGCGAGGTTGGGGATATCGGATGCGTTGAAGGTCCCTGTGATCTGGGTCTCGAGGTCGATTCGGTCATCCACGATGACGACGGTCGGGTTCTTGAGTTCGGGGACCATGCGCAGCTTCTGGGCGGCGAATACCATGAGCAGTGACTTTCCTGAGCCCTGGAAATGCCAAATGAGGCCACACTTCGGGTATCCTGCGCGGACGCGGTCCACGATGAGGTTCGCGCCCTCGAACTGTTGGTAGCGACAGATCAGCTTGATGCGTCGATGCTTCTTGTCGGTGGCGAAGAGCGTGAAGAACTGGAAGATGTCCATGACGTTCGAGGGGGTGAGCATGGATGCCATGCTTCTCTTGACGTCGGCAAGTGTGCCCTCGCTCTTCTTGTCGCCCTCATGCCAGGGTCCCCACATCTCGGGAGGCATGTTCACCGACCCGTAGCGATAGCATTTTCCTTCGCTGGCGAAGTTGATGGCGCTACAGACGAACATCTGCGGGATGCTCTTTTCATATTTAGCGATGTCGCCAGCGCCGTCGAGCCAGGTTATCGAATCGCGCACCGGCGTCTTGAGCTCGCCGATGACGAGCGGAAATCCATTGACAAGAAGGACGAGGTCGAGGCGCTTGCCGCCCTGTTCCTGGGGGTAGACCCACTGGTTGGTGACGATGTACTCGTTTTTGTCAAGATCGCCGTCCGCCGCCGTGCCAAAGAAGCGGATGGGGACCATGCGGCCGTCTTTGCCGTAGGGGAATGAGTTCTCCTCGATGACGAGCTTTTTGAACCGCTCGTTGGTGGAGACCAGGTTCTGCGGACTTGTGGACTGAATGAGGGCCCTGAGTCGGTAGATGATCTCGTCGGCGCGATCGGGGTCTTCTGCAATCTCCGGGTTAAGCCTGATGAGGGCGTCCTTGACCATGGGCTCGACCATGACGTCGGCATGGCGGCGCGGGAGGTCTTCGGCAGCCACGTATCTCCAGCCAAGGCTGGCAAGCGCCTCGACGCTCATTTGCTCGATGGTGTTGTCCTCGTTAAACATTTCCGAGCCCTAACTCCTGGTTCAAGATTTTCTTCGTCGTGGCGTTTAGCTCATCGAGGGCCTTTTGTACGGCAAATTTCGATTTGTCGATCGAAGTGGCGAAGTCAGCGAATTCTCTCTGGAGGGAAAACGGAGGCACAGGAATCTCAATTGATCGAATTTTCCTGGTACTTAAGGTGTGTAAACCTGAGGTATTGACCGCTTTAGCCATGATTTGTCTCCTTCCTTCGGAGGACGACAAGAAAGTTTGAACATAAAGCGGGAGGGCCTCGTCTCTTAGGCGAACTCGGATTAGGTGATTCTGATGGACGCAAGGATCAATTTGACCATTCCAAATTGCCGATCTTCCTATTTGTGTATCGCTGCCATTACCCTCAACAATTAACAAGTCGCCGGATATTAGCCTAACGGCTTCATACTCCTGTTCCGTCAGTCCAATGGTCTTCACTTCCGTTAGGTCAAGTTCATTGGGGAGAATATTGGCGACACGAAGGTATGGAAGCTGCAACTTCATGGCTTCTCGTTTTTTGTTCTTTGTAATCCCGCCCTGAATATCAGCTATGTCTTCAAGATGTTTTATCGGAATGCCAGGCTTATCGAACATCTCGACAAATTGTGATTTGACGACGTCATCGCAGGCTGTAAGCAGCTGCCTGTAGTGAGACCTCGTTTCTTGTGCGGTCCAGAGTATGTCGGCAAGATCTTCTTGCTTAGCGATGCTGGGAAGCTCGAATTCAAATTGCGAAAGGCTCTGCCACTTGACTCTTGGCGAGAGGGAGCCTGCCGAATTGGTGACGGCGTGCTCGAATAGGGCGTCGTTCTGGATGATGAACGGGAGCAGCCTCGGAGAGAGGTTGTCCTTGGGGGCGATGACGGTGATGTCTCCAGAGCAGATTCCGTCGAATGGGGCGACGGCCGCTTTGCGCAGGTAGGCCCTGCGACGCCCGAACAGCACCTGCCCCTTTGAGAAAGCCTTAGTGAAGGTGGTCTCGACACCTTCGTCCCAATGGGCGAGTTCGACTTCGCCGGGGTCCAGATGCTCAAGGCCGACCGTCGGCAGTTCTTGGTCTACAGGGACCTTCTGTTTGATTTCGCGGGCCACATCGCCCAGGCAAACGTGGGTCATGTTACTCACCATCGTTTTCATGCAATTTCGCAGCAATAATATCGAGCAGGGACGCGGCCTCTGTGGAGGCGGCTCTCCAGCTTTCTACCGTCTCCTCGATGCTTCTGTCGTCAGCATTTTCATCATTGGAGGGCTTCACGTACAGAGGGATGGAGAGCGAGAAGGCGTTGCCCTCGAGCTCACTAAACGATGCGTGGGATGAGAACCCTTCGATGTCCTCGTCAGATCGGTAGGCATCGACGATTCTCTTGATGTGTTGAGGCTCAAGGTAGCTTTGCGCGTTCTTGCGGGTTACCTCGGCAGAGGCATCTACGAACAGTATTTTCTTGCTTCGATTCGGCGCTTTCTCGCTGCGGCAGATGAGGATGCAGGCCTCCATGGGCGAGTTGAAGAAGAGGTTTGCGCCGAGTCCGATGACCGCCTCAACGAGATCGCTTCTCACGAGCCTTTCGCGCATCTCCGATTCCTCGTTGCGGAAGAGTACGCCATGGGGGAGGAGAATGGAGCACCTGCCTGTGTGTGGGTCCATACTCTTGAGGATGTGCTGTATGAAGGCGTAGTCTGCTCGTCCCTGCGGCGGGGTGCCGAGGAAGTTGCGGCCGTAGGGGTCCGACGCGAACGCCTCGCGGTCCCATTGTTTGATCGAGTAGGGAGGGTTAGCGAGTACCATATCGAAGGTGCGCAGCTTTCCCGCCTCGAGGAAGGCTGGGTGCCGTAGCGTGTCGTCGTTTGCGATTTCGAAGTCCTCGACGCCGTGCAGGAATAGGTTCATGCGTCCGATGGCGGAGGATAGCTGGTTGATCTCCTGTCCGTAGGCGTGAACATTGCGCCATTCCTCTCCGTGCTGTTTGAGGTGGGCAATGGAGGAGATGAGCATGCCGGCGCTGCCGCAGGTGGGGTCGTAGATGGACTCGCCGGGCCTGGGCTGGAGGATTTCGGTCATTAGGTGGACGACCGTGCGATTGGTGTAGAACTCTTGAGCGGTGTGTCCAGAATCGTCCGCAAACTTCTTGATGAGGTACTCGTAGCCCTGGCCGAGCTCGTCCTCGGGGCAATTGGCGATGGAGAGCGTTATAGCGCTGAAGTGCTCGATGAGGTCCTTGAGCAGGCGGTCGGGAAGTCGTTTCTTGTTAGTCCAGGCGGCGTCGCCGAAGATACCACGCAGCTTGGAACCGTTGGCCGTCTCGATGGCGCGGAAGGCGCCCACGATGGCCTTACCGATGTTTTCCGTGGCCTCGCGGACATCGCACCAGTGGGCGCCGTCCGGGATTGCGAAGCTGTGATTCTCGGGAAGGGCGGCGAACTCCGCATCTCCGTCAGAGGCTTCCAATGCCTCGGCGGTCTCCTCGTCGTAAACATCTGAGAGGCGCTTGAAGAATAGCAGCGGGAATATGTACTGCTTGTACGAGCCGGCATCGATGTAGGTGCGCAGCAGAACCGCCGCGTTCCATAGATGGTTGTTCAGCTCTTCCTGGGGGATTCTACTCTCCATCGACATAGCCTCCCTTTGAGAGCAGCTCAAGGAGCTTCTCCTCGGACTTCCTCGTCTGGCGAAGGAGGTCGTAGAAACGTTTCCTGGTTTCCGCCGGCGGCTCGATCTCCTCGCGCCTTCTTTCGACGTAATTGTTCGCCGAGAGCACGTAACCCTCGCGCTCTATATCATCGAGCGTCGCGATGGCGCACTTCTCTACGACGGGTTCGTAGGATTGATAGAGGGAGAGCATCTCCTGAGCGTTCTCCTCCGTGATCATGTTCTGCGCGCGCTGGGCGGTGAAGATCTCGGTACCGTCGATGATGCAGACGCGGCCCCGATGCGCCGGAGGCTTGTCATTCCGGAGGAACAGCACGCAGGCGGAGACGCCGGTGCTGTAGAAGACGCCGCTCGCGAGCGAGATCACTGCCTCGACCTTGTCTGACTTGAGCAACTCCTTGCGGATGGCACCCTCCTTGCCGCCGTGGAACAGTGCGCCCTGGGGCAGCACTACGGCGCAGCGACCGCTCTTCTCGTCCATGGAGCAGACCATATGCTGCACCCATGCGAAGTCCGCCGACTTGTCGGTGGGGACACCCCAGATGTTGCGGCCCCATGGGTCCGAGGAGAACTCTGCGGATCCCCAGTTCTTAAGGGAGAAGGGTGGATTGGCGAGGACGCAGTCGAACGACCTGAGGGTGTTCCCGGCAAGGAAGGCGGGCTCGCGCAGGGTGTCGCCCTGGGCGATGCGGAAGTCCTTCGCGCCGTGGAGATACAGGTTCATTCGCGCTATGGCGGACGTGCTGAGGTTCTTCTCTTGGCCATAGAGCTTTCCGTAAGCTAGCTTGGAGTTGTCCATCTGCCGCACGGCTTCGATGAGCATACCGCCCGTGCCGCAGGCGGGGTCATAGACGGTCTCGCCAGGTTTCGGCTCAAGCAGGGAGACCATCATCTTGACGATTTCGCGCGGGGTGTAGAACTCGCCGGCGTTCTTCTTCTGCATGTCGGCGAACTTCTTGATCAGGTATTCGTAGGCGTCGCCCATCATGTCGGCGCTGTAGTTTCTGTTGCCGAACTTCTTTGCTGAGAAGTGCTCGACGAGGTCCTTCAGGCGCTCGTCGGAGAGCTTGCCTTTGTCTGTCCAGCTCGCATCGTCGAAGCTACTGAAGAGGCCGCTGAGGGTATCGGGGTTGGCTCGTTCGATTCCTACCATGGCGTCTACGATTGCCTTGCCGACGTTTGCGCCGGTGTTGCGCACGTCCTGCCAATGGCAGCCGTCCGGCACCGCGAAGCTGTGGTTTTCGGGCAGGGCGGCGTAGTCTTCGTCTCCGTCCGACATCTCTAGAGCTTCGGTGGTCTCCTCGTCGTAGACGTCGGAGATGCGCTTGAAGAAGAGCAACGGTGTGATGTAGCTCTTGTACTCGTCCTGGTTGATGGGGCCACGCAGGATATCGCAGGCTCCGAGTAAGTGGTTTCCCAGCTCGGATTTACTTATCGGTTCTTCAGTCATTCAGGTACCTATGAGCTCA
Organism: Collinsella sp.; assembly: GCA_048298285.1. Lineage (GTDB taxonomy): Bacteria > Actinomycetota > Coriobacteriia > Coriobacteriales > Coriobacteriaceae > Collinsella. Next base: position 1,751 of record DBFCNY010000074.1, on the reverse strand, counting down.
AAAATACAAATTACAGCCCTTGTGATTATACCGTCATATTTGCCGAGATAAATGAGCTGAGCATCGCCGCCCATTCAGACATCCTGCGTCTGTAAATCACAATTTGTCGAAATGTTTGGGGATGAGAAATGGGGTTTCAAGCCCCTATCGGAGTGCGTTGATTCCATTGATACCGGTAAAAGTATGAATTGCGGAGAAGGCCCACGAGGAGTTGGTGGTTTTGGGGTCCTTAAGCTGAGCGCGCTATCTTCAGGTACTTTTGTCGCCTCCGAAAACAAAGTGATTTCTAAAGACAACTTCATGTCTATAAAAGAGGTCGAAAAGGGTGACCTCTTGTTTGCACGCAAAAATACGCCTGAGCTAGTTGGCACAACCGTTTATGTTCCAAACGAAGTGAGGGGCCTTATGTTTCCCGATCTCGTCTTTCGTATGAAACCGAAGGATGTCAACGCGCTGTATTTACTTGCGTACATGAGAAGTGACCGTGGCCTCGATTTAATTCAAGGCATGGCCCACGGATCGGCAAAATCCATGGTCAACATCCCTAAAACTCAGCTGGCAAGGCTGCCGGTTCCGGTTCCTCCGCTCGAGCTCCAACAGGAGTTCGCCGACTTCGTCGCCCAGGTCGACAAATCGAAATTTAAGTTAGGTACCTGCGGTGGGATGCTTTGACATTGCGCTGGTCGACCATTGCGTACCTTAATGTGGTGTCTATTTTTTTATGGCCAAGGAGCACCTGGACTTGTTCGATGGGCATTCCTTTGTCGATTGCCTTTGTGGCAAGCGTTCTTCTGAACTTATGAGGGTGGACCCTTCCTAAATCAAGCTCGCGCCCCAGTTTTCTAAGCAGCGCCTCGACGCCGCCAATTTGTAGCCTCTCGTGTGGCGCCTTGCTCGACACGAAGAGTGCTTCCGAGCTGTCCATTCGGGTTGACAGGTAATTCTCGATATGGACTTTAGTCTTTGCGTCAAAATAGACGATGCGGTCCTTATTTCCCTTGCCGTGTACGATGCACTCACGATTGATGGTGTCGACAGAGCTCCTGTCCAACGAGACAAGTTCGCCCACACGCATGCCCGTGGAGCGCAACAGGTCGATCAGGGCAAGGTTTCGGGGCGACCCGCAGTTATCACAAAGAATCTCAACGACTTCATCGCTATACGTTTCCTTAATGGGTTGTGGGGCCTTGACCCTTTTAATGCGTCTAACCGGACTCTTGATGATATGGTCTTCATCTTCGAGCCATGAGTAGAAGCTTGAGATGATTCTTCGGACATTGTCGACGGTGACGCGACTGACGCCGGCTTTTTGCTGATAGTCGGAAAGATAGGACCTAATCTCTTCGGTTCCCAGGTCGCAGGCTGGCGTGTCGAACGATTCAAGCAGTTTATTAATGGTTGCTTCGTAGTAGGCGACAGTCCTATCCGAGCAACCTTCGAGGCGTTTCGCGGACAGAAAAAGATCGAGGAATGATTTGTTGTCACTGTCGCCGCTGTTCTCAGCTAACTGGTTTTCATCGAAAAGGCAGTGCGATAAAACCTTTTTGAGCTGGCGGTTCTGCTGCGTGGTCAGGTAGGGGAGCATGAGGCGGGTAATTTCTCTAGCCGTTTTCGTGAGATCCATGGTGGCGTCCTTCCTTGCGCGGTGGGTGGCGCTATTTCCCTTTGTTTACCCGTGCGTTATGGAAGGGATGCCGGGTGGCACTTCCGCTAGGCAGCGTCAAGGGGACCCGTGAAACCCTGCGCAGGCC
>DBFCNY010000073.1:0-2685 GCA_048298285.1 Collinsella sp. | reverse complement strand
AACCTGCCAAAATAAACCTGTCCCTTTTTGGTAGGTTTGGGAGAGGGAGCTGGGATGGATAAGGCTGAGTTGCGACGGGCGGTGATTGCTCGGCGCGATGCGATTGATTTGGATGTGCGGGCGGCGAAGTCCGCCACTATCTGTGCGCGGCTTGTTGAGCTGTTGGATTGCCTGGGTGCCGCGGCGCCGCACACCGTTGCCATCTATGCCGCGATGGGCTCCGAAGTCGACCCTGCCGCGTTTGCCGCTGCGGCCGCTGCGCGCGGCTGGCGCGTAGCTTATCCGTGCATGCTCTCGGCAATTGATGCCGCAGCTTGTGGCCAGTGCATGTGCATGCGGGCAGTTGCCGCCGACGATGCGTCCGCGGCTCCGTTTATCGCCCACCCCACGCGGGCCTTCGCGGCCACGGACATCGACAGCAGCCGCTTCCCTATCGTGCCTGCCGAAGCTCTCGACATGATCGTCGTGCCGCTCGTAGCATTCGACCGCGCCGGCGCGCGCCTGGGCTACGGCGGCGGCTGCTATGACCGCTACCTGCCCACGCTCTCGTCCGCATGCCAAATCATCGGCATCGCCTTTGACGAGCAGCGTGTCGACCACGTTCCCACCGACGCCCACGACCTGCCGCTACCCCACATCATCAGCGCCCAACGGCTGGCGCACCTCCCGACAGCCTAGTGCTCCTCGCCGGCGCGGGCTAGGTCGTAGGGCGTGGTCTGGTAGACGTAGTAGTTGAGCCAGTTGGTGTAGAACAGCTGAGCCTGGCTGCGCCAGACGTTGCGCGGCTCGGCGGTGGGATCGTCGCCCGGGAAGTAATGCGCCGGCACCTGAGGGTTGAGCCCGCGCTTCACGTCGCGCTCGTACTCCAGGCGCAGCGTATCGGTATCGTACTCAGGGTGGCCAAAGACAAAGAAGCGACGGCTGTCGGTCGACTTGACGATGTACAGGCCCACCTCGTCGGACACGGCCACGACCTCAAGCTGCGGCTCGGCCTCCACGTCCTCGCGACGCACATCGGTGTTGCGCGAATGCACAGCATAGAAACGGTCGTCAAAGCCGCGAACCAGCGGACTTTGCGGCTTCACCAGATAATGCTCGAACACGCCGCTCGCCTTTGCCGGCAGGTCATGCTTCTGGATGCCGTAATGATGGTACAGACCGGCCTGCGCGCCCCAACAAATATGCAGCGTAGAGTGCACATGCGTGGTGGACCAATCCATGATCTGGCAGAGCTCGGGCCAGTAGTCGACCTCCTCGAACGGCATCTGCTCCACCGGCGCGCCCGTGATGATCAGGCCGTCGTAGTGGATATCGCGGATGTCGTCGAACGTGCGATAGAACGTCTCCAGGTGGCCGGCGCTCACGTGCGTGGCCTCGTGCGTCTTGGTGCGCAGCAGGTCCACCTCCACCTGCAGCGGCGTGTTGGAGAGCTTGCGCATGATCTGCGTCTCGGTGGCAATCTTGGTGGGCATGAGGTTGAGGATGAGCACGCGCAGCGGACGGATGTCCTGGTGCAGCGCGCGGTACTCGGTCATGACAAAGATGTTCTCGCTCTCGAGCTGCGCGGCGGCAGGGAGGGCGTCGGGAATGCGAATGGGCATGGATGCTCCTTACGAGTCAGTTACAGCTATGGTACAACGACCGGCCCCATCCGCGCGAGCACATCGCCCAGCGATGCCGTCAGCGGCCCAGATCACTCCAAAAGTAGAGATTAAGGCATGTCCAAAAATCTACGGCGCTTTAGCCTAGCAAAGTGGCAGCAGGACGCTACAATGGTTCGACGCGAAAAACTCGGCCGAAAGGATACATATATGTACCAGACGCGTAAGATCGGTGTGGTCGGCCAGGGCCACGTAGGAGCACATGTCGCCAACAGCCTACTCATGCAGGGCATTGCCGATGAGCTGTACCTGTGCGATATCAACGAGGCCAAGGTGACGTCCGAGGTCCAGGACCTGCGCGACTCCCTTTCGTTTGTCCCGTATAACACCAAGATCGTCAACTGCTACGACCACTACGAGGAGCTGGCCTGCTGCGACGTCATCGTCAACGCCGCCGGTAAGGTCGCACTGGCCGCCGGTAACCGCGACGGTGAGCTGTTCTTTACCACCGACGCCGCCCGCACCTTTGCCAAGCGCATCGTCGACGCCGGCTTCGACGGCATCTTCGTGAGCATCTCCAACCCCTGCGACGTCGTGTGCACCGAGCTGTGGCACCTGACCGGCTACGATCCCAAGAAGATCATCGGCTCGGGCTGCGGTCTGGATTCCGCACGCCTGCGCACCGAGATCTCCAAGAAGGTCGGCGTGAGCCCCAAGTCCATCGACGCCTACATGATCGGCGAGCACGGCTTTAGCCAGCTGGCCGCCTTTAAGGCCGCGACCATCGCCGGCAAGAGCCTGACTGAGCTTCAGGCCGAGAACCCCGACAAGTACGCCTTCGACCACATGGAGGTCGAGGAGCTCGCGCGCAAGGGCGGCTACGTGACCTACCAGGGCAAGCAGTGCACCGAGTACGCCGTCGCCAACTCCGCCGCACGCGTCTGCGCCGCCGTGCTGCACAACGAGCACGCTGTGCTTTCCGCCTCCACGCTCATGACCGGCCAGTATGGCGAGGAGGGCATCTTCACCTCCCTGCCGTGCGTGATCGGTGCTGAGGGCGTCGAGGAGGTCTACACACTCGACC
>DBFCNY010000072.1:0-4997 GCA_048298285.1 Collinsella sp. | reverse complement strand
AAGTCGAACCAAGAGATTGCTGACGAGCTCTTCCTTGCTGTGGGTACCGTCAAGACCCACATCCACAACATCCTGGTCAAAACCGAGCAGCAAAACCGCACCATGCTCATCCTCCACTTTTGGAAAGGATGAAGTTGCGCGGTTTTACCAAACCGCGCAACGGCTCGACGCTACAAGCGCCCCTAAGCGGCAATCTGACGTTCAATCGTCGGTCGCGTACCCAAAGTACGCTTCCCTCCTCTTTAACGTCACCTTGCTCGCCTAGGGGCGCTTTCGCTGACTTATGCTCAACCTACGATAATTCCGAGCTGAACGAGTTACTCGCTGTAGCGGGTGGCAATGGCAGCTCGCACCATGCCGGTGCTCATGAGGTAGGTCACCAGGAAGTAGCCACCGTATGCTGCCAGGAAGATTGCACAGGTGAGGCCCACGGTGCCGCCGATGCTCATATTTCCGAAAATGCTCACCAGCTCGATGATCACCTTAAGTGCCACAAAGGAGTGTGCCAGGCCCACTGCCAGCGGGAACAGGAAGAATACCGCTTGCTGCGCCATGACCGAATGACGAATCTGGCGGTCGTCGCAGCCGATCTGTGCCAGCACACGATAGCTGCGGCTGCCATCGGCCACGTTGGAGAGTTGCTGAATCGACAGAATCGCCGCGCATGCAACGACCAATACAAAGCCGATGTAGATGGCTAGGTAGCTAATAAGACCGTTCATTTGCGCTGCTTGCGTGTACATCTCGGAGCGTGTGATGAAGGTTCCCCACGACCCCGGCTCCTTGCCGTCAACGAGCAGATTGTCGAGCACAGTGTATTTAATACTCTCGTCTGCCTCGGTTGTATCCATCCCCTGTTTGTAGTTAACGAGCAGGCTACTGGAATACGGCTGCAGATTAAGTTGGGACAACAGCTCGTCGGCAACGACGACGGTACCCGGATTACTACCCATCGCCGAGTTGGCGATGGCCGCCGTATCTTCGTCCGACTTATCGGTTGCGGGTTTGAGCGTATGCCCGCCCAAGGTAAGGGCATGGCCGCCAGCCATATACTTGGTGTACAGGTCGACCAGCTCGCCGCCCATATCACACGTGAGCAGATACTGGTCGTGACCGATGTGCACCGGCTCCTCGCCCATCATCTGACGCAGTTTGTTGTACTGGCTCGCCGGCGTCACAAACAGACCCATCGTATCGGCATTGCTACCCCCGAACGCCTTGGGGAGCTTTTCGCCCATGATCTTGCACATCTCACTTGGGGTCACCGAAGGATCCGAACCGCCAATCGGGTAACTCAGATACGAATCGATCTGCACATGCTCACCGGCAACATCGGCGATATTGACCTTCTTGCCGGTCTCGTCGTTGTTGTCCGCCGACTTGCCCTTACGATCGCCGTGCCATGGATTGCCGTGCCATGCGGAGTACAAATCGACCGTACTATCGGCCAGCACCATTCGATCGGCCTCAGACGGATTGAAAGACTCTTTGTAGAAGTCGAGCGTATCGGGCGTGTAATAGACATACGTCTGCGACATGTCGGCCGGATTATAGCGCTCCAGATTCTCGTTCATCACGTTGGCAATCGACATACCGCACGTCACCGAGGTGATGGCCAAAAACAGGAGCATCGCGATGACGCCCATCGAAAAGCACACCGTGTTGACCTTGGCCGCAAGCTGGCGCACGGTAAACATGTTGAGGCCGCGCCAATACACGCCGCGCAGGCTCTGCAGCAGCTTGATGAGCATGCCCGAGAGTCCCCAGAACAGGGCAAAGGTGCCCACGGTAACCATAGCGGTCGTAATACCAAACTGGGTCATGGCCTCTTGCAGCTTGCTGTCCGTCGCGGTTAGCGGGAACCCATCACGTAGCAGACGGTGATAGGCCACGCCCACAAGCGCCACGCCCACGGCAAAGATGGCAATCGCGATCCAGGGGTTGCGTGTCTTGATGCTCTCGTTGCGACGCTCGGCACCCATAAGCTCGATGAGTTTGGTACGACGCACGGCGTGAAGGTTCAGCAGTAGCGTGAGCACAAACATCACGAGCATGCAGACAAGGGTCAGGTTGAACGCATGCACCGAGAAAAAGAAGTGGAAATTGGCGATCTGCGTCTTAAAGAGCGAGGCCGTAAAGAACGTCATGAGCTGGGAGAGTCCCACACCCAGCACAATGCCGGCGACAAAGGCGCCGACCGAGACAATCACCGTCTCGAGCGCCATGATCGTGGCGACGCGCCCGCGCCCCATGCCGAGCACCTGGTACAGGCCAAACTCCTTCTTGCGGCGTTTCATGATGAAGTTATTGGCATACACCATTAAAAAGGCCATGACACCGGCCAAAAAGTACGTCAGGTCGCCGAGCATGCTGCCCATTACCTGCGCCAAGCCTTTTTCATCGATTCCGGCGATGTCGACCTGCATCGAGATGGTGTTAAAGGCATAGAAGACCGTGACACCCAGGGTGAGCGTCAAAAGGTAGACGAGGTAGTCGCGGCCGGCGCGGCGGACGTTGCCCCAAGCGAGTTTACAGAGCATCGGAGCCCTCACCGCCCATCATGGCAACGACCTCCATAATGCGGTCGAAGAACTCGCGACGGTCGGTGTCGCCGCGGCGCAGCTCAGTGAAGATCTTGCCGTCGCGAATAAACAGCACACGACTCGTGTAGCTGGCGGCAAAGCTGTCGTGCGTGACCATGAGCACGGTGGCGCGCAGGCGGCGATTGAGGGCCTCCAGGCTCTCGAGCAGCAGGCGAGCGCTCTTGGAATCGAGGGCACCGGTGGGCTCGTCGGCCATGATCATGGTAGGGTCGGTGACAAGCGCACGAGCCGCGGCGACGCGCTGCTGCTGACCGCCGGACATCTGGTAGGGATACTTGTCGAGCGCCTGACTGATGGACAGGCGCGCTGCCACATCCTGCACGCGGGTCGAGATCTCTTCCGAGTTTGTGCGGGCGATGGTGAGCGGCAGGGCGATGTTCTCGCGTGCCGTGAGCGTATCGAGCAGGTTGGAGTCCTGGAAGATAAAGCCGAGCTCCTCGCGGCGGAACTGCGAAAGCTTAGCCTGCTTCATGCGCGTTACGTCCTGGCCGTTGATGCGGATCGTGCCGCTTGTGGCGCTATCGATGGTCGACACGCAGTTGAGCAACGTCGACTTGCCCGAGCCCGAAGCGCCCATGATGCCAACAAATTCGCCGCGGTTGACGGTAAAGCTGACGTCGTTGAGCGCGCGGGTCACGTTGCCCAGCGCTCCGTATACCTTTTCGAGATGCGCGGCCTCCAGTACCGGGGTCGCCATGTGCGTGGTTTGCATACCGAGTCCTTTCTTGCAATTAGTCTACGGCATCTATAGTCGCAAGAAGACGAGTCGGCTACCATCGATATGGCTTACGCTTGCCTTACCGTTGTGTAAGGTACGGGTAGCTAGCCTGTCACGTGTTGATGTTGAGAGAGGACTCCTGTTGAAGACTGTTCATGTTGCCGCTGGGATCATTCGCAAGGAAGGATCCGACGAGCTACTGGCCGTGCAGCGCGGCTATGGCGACATGCAGGGACTTTGGGAGTTCCCAGGTGGCAAGCTCATGCGCGGCGAGACGCCCGAGGACGCCGTGCGCCGCGAGCTCATGGAAGAGCTGCAGGTGAAGGTCAACAACCTGCGCGATTTCTACACCGTTGAGTATGACTACCCCGATTTTCATCTCTCCATGGAGTGCTACTACTGCTCGCTGGCTAAAGAGTCCGACGAGCCCCAGAAGCACGACCGCCAGCTCGATATCCGCTGGATTCCGCGCACTTCGCTTGCCACGGTGGAATGGATGCCCGCCGATAAGGGGCTTATCGATGCTCTGATTGAGTTGAAGGAAGATCGGCTTGAGGCCAACGGCACTGCCAACGACGCCGAGGCCACCGCGACCGAACGCCCCGTCGCCAAGCCCAAGCGCGCACCTAAGCGCCGCAGCAAAAAGCGCCCCAAGCCCGGCCTGCTGGACGGCATCGACACCTCGGACCTCTCCGCCGACGAGCGTGAGCTCGTGCGCCGTCGCGCCGCCATCAAAAAATCCATGAAGGGCAACAAGCGTGCGAACACCAAACCCGAGCTGCTCGTTCGCCAGCGCCTGCGCGCCGCAGGCCTTACGGGATACCGTCTGGAATGGAAGGTGCCCGGAAAGCCCGACATCGCCTTTCCCGGGCGCAAGATCGCCATCTTCGTCAACGGCTGCTTTTGGCACCGCTGCCCCAAGTGCAATCCGAGCCAGCCCAAGCGCAACGTTGAATTTTGGGAGGCAAAGTTTCGCCGCAACGTCGAGCGCGACCGCGCTGCCGTGGCAGCACTCACTCAAATGGGCTGGACGCCCATAACCATCTGGGAATGCGAGCTCAAAAAAGACCGCATCGACGCCACCATGGAAAAGGTCATCGAGCAGGTGCAGGCTGCAGAGCCGCAGCGCTAACAGCGAGCATTCACACGCTCCGCACGTCTGCGCCACATCCACGTCACAAACCTTAGAAAGCCCTTAAGCTCCCAACCTTTCAAGAGTGTTACTCGATGCCTCTGACCTGCAGTTTCACCGTAACACCAAACCAGGTTAAGCCTTTCTTTAGCGCTTCTTTGCAGCAGCCGCGGCATAATACTGCCAACGCACGGGACCTAGCAGCACACCCCGTGCGCAACCTTTTGGTGGACATCGAGGAGGCCGCACGAGCATGCATTCTTCCAATGACGCAGCACAGCAGCCATCCCTAAAACATGCAGACCTTTTCTCCTTCCCCCCGACACAGAGAAACGGCCTCCTCGACTCCCCAACCCCAAAAGCCAAACGCTCAACCAACCAAAGCCTCAACCTGCGAGCATCCTTCGATAAGCTCCAAGCATCCCTAGACAAAACCTTCCCCAACCAAGCCCGGGCATACTAACCCCTCATCAACAAAGAAGCCCTGACGCCCCACCCATTTCCGCCCCAACGCCACAAGGGCGATCGAGCAGGGCCGTCCGGA
>DBFCNY010000071.1:0-2752 GCA_048298285.1 Collinsella sp. | reverse complement strand
CCCATGACTTCCTTGCCCGGACGCTCGCGATAAGCAACCTGGGGCTTACCAACGTTAGCTTCGACCTTGAATTCGCGCAGCAGACGGTCGACGATGATCTCGAGGTGCAGCTCGCCCATGCCGGCGATGATGGTCTGGCCGGTCTCGTGGTTGGTGGACACCTGGAAGGTCGGGTCCTCCTCGGCGAGCTTGGTCAGAGCAAGGGACATCTTGTCCTGCTCGGCCTTGGTCTTGGGCTCGATGGCAACGTCGATAACGGGCTTAGCGAACTCGATCTTCTCGAGGACGATCTCCTTGCCCTCGGCGCACAGGGTGTCACCGGTGGTGGAGTTCTTGAAGCCGACGCAAGCGACGATGTCGCCAGCGGCAGCGTCGTCACGGTCGATACGCTCGGCGGCGTTCATCTCGAGGATGCGGCCGAGGCGCTCGCGCTGACCGTTGGAAGCGTTGACCACGTAGGAGCCGGACTCGGCGCGGCCGGAGTAAACGCGGACATAGGTGAGCTTACCGACGAACGGGTCGGTCATGATCTTGAAGACCAGGCCGGAGAAGGGCTCGTCGAAGGAAGGATGACGCTGGATCTCCTCGCCGGTGTCCGGATCGGTACCGGTGACGGCCTCAACGTCGAGCGGGCTGGGCAGGTAGTCGACGACAGCGTCGAGCAGCTCCTGGACGCCCTTGTTCTTGTAGGCGGAGCCCACGAAGACGAGGTTGAGCTCGTTGGCCAGAACGCCCTTGCGCAGAGCAGCCTTGAGCTCCTCGACGGTGAAGTCCTCCTCCATGAGAATCTTCTCCATGAGCTCGTCGTCAAAGCTGGCAGCAGCGTCGAGGAGCTCCTCGCGCTTGGTGGCAGCGATGTCGGCAAACTCAGCCGGGATCTCGTCCATCGGCTCGGGGTAGGTCATGCCCTTCTCGTCGGCCTTGAAGTCCCATGCAGTCATGGTGACCAGGTCGATGACGCCCCAGAAGTTGTCCTCGGCGCCCATCGGGACCTGAGCGGCCACGGCGTTAGCGTCGAGACGATCCTTCATGGTCTCGATAGCGTTGAAGAAGTCAGCGCCCACGCGGTCATACTTGTTGATGAAGGCGATACGGGGGACGTTGAAGGTAGAAGCCTGACGCCAAACGGTCTCAGACTGGGGCTGAACGCCGGCAACGGCGTCGAAGACGGCGACAGCGCCATCGAGGACGCGCAGGCAGCGCTCGACCTCAGCGGTGAAGTCAACGTGGCCCGGGGTGTCGATGATCTGGATGCGGTAGTCCTTACCGTCCTTGTTCCAGAAGCACGTGGTAGCAGCGGAGGTAATGGTTACGCCGCGCTCCTGCTCCTGAACCATCCAGTCCATGGTGGCAGCGCCCTCATGAACCTCACCGATCTTGTGGGTCTTACCGGTGTAGTAAAGAATACGCTCGGTCGTGGTGGTCTTACCGGCATCGATGTGGGCCATGATGCCGATGTTTCGGGTATCGGAAAGCTTGTACTTAGGCTTAGCCATGTTAGTTCCTTACCTTAACTTACCAACGATAGTGAGAGAACGCGCGGTTGGCCTCGGCCATCTTGAAGACGTCCTCACGCTTCTTGACGGAAGCGCCCAGGCCGTTGGAAGCGTCGAGGATCTCGTTGGCGAGACGCTCGGCCATGGTCTTCTCCTTGCGAGCGCGGGAGAAGTTGACGATCCAGCGGATACCCAGAGCGGTGGAACGACGGGAGTTGACCTCCATCGGAACCTGATAGGTAGCGCCACCGACACGCTTGGGCTTAACCTCGAGCGTGGGCTTGACGTTGTCCATAGCCTTCTTGAAGGTAGCGAGAGCGTCGCCACCCTCGGACTTCTCGGCAACGATCTCGAAAGCGGTGTAAACGATGCGCTCAGCGGTGGCCTTCTTGCCGTCAAGAAGGACCTTGTTGATGAGCTGAGTCACCAGGCGGTTGTTGTAAACGGCGTCAGGCTGAACCTCACGACGATTAGCTGCTGCACGACGCGGCATGTGAAATCTCCTTAAGTGTCTACCGTGCGGCGCTTAGGCGGCACACGGCGAAAGTATCAAAACGTTATCTGGCTTATTTAGCCTTGGGGCGCTTAGCACCGTACTTGGAACGGGCCTGCATACGGTTCTGGACCGGAGCAGCGTCGTAGGCGCCACGGATGACGTGATAACGGACACCAGGGAGGTCACGGACACGACCGCCGCGGACGAGCACGATGGAGTGCTCCTGCAGGTTGTGGCCCTCACCCGGGATGTAAGCAGTAACTTCGATGCCGTTGACAAGGCGAACACGGGCAACCTTACGAAGAGCCGAGTTCGGCTTCTTGGGGCTCGTGGTGAAGACGCGGGTGCACACGCCGCGCTTCTGGGAGTTGTGCTGCAGAGCAGCGTTCTTGGACTTCTTGGGCACGGAACGACGGCCCTGGCGAACCAGCTGGTTAATAGTAGGCAAAGCGTACTCCTTCTCGAATGATTCCAGCTTTCTGTAAAGTGCAACGGCTTGAATCGAGGGGTCAGCATCCCCCTACGAAACACGCAGTTCGATAGGATACGTGGCGTTAGCTGTGCCGTCAACAGACCACGCCGCCGGGCGTATCCCAAAATAGCCATATTTCCGCAAAGCCTACACAAAAGGAATCCCCTCCTGTGCGCGGGGGCGGATTCCCGGCCCGGGCGGCCCGCTGTTTAAGTTTGCTGCTCTACAGTCCTGCGCAAGACGGAAAGCACATTAAGTGCTTTCCTTTGCGTGCGGAACTCGCGACAA
>DBFCNY010000070.1:0-2454 GCA_048298285.1 Collinsella sp. | reverse complement strand
TGAGACGGTCCGGAAATGCAATGGAGCGGACAACGGGGCTCGAACCCGCGACCCCAACCTTGGCAAGGTTGTGCTCTACCAACTGAGCCATGTCCGCTTACGAGGATTAATCTTACGTGATACCCGCATCCTATGCAAGAACTTTTTTTGAAAAGTTTTACGATGCCCCCGTGCCCCGTGAAGGCATCAGTCGTCACGAAAAGCGCGGACAAACGCAGACTCGCATGAGATGCCCCCCTACATCTCGTCGAGCATAATCCAGGCCGAGCTGTCCTGCGCGAGCTTGCCGTCTGCGAGCGGTGATGAAGCGAGCAGGACCTTGCCCGCCGGCAGCTCCACAGGCGCTGCGCCGAAATTCGTCACACATGCCCAGCCATTGCCACGGCGATAGGCGATGACGCCGCCCTCGGCACCCTCGGCACCATCCGCAAGACCGGTGCGTCCGTCAAGATCGAGCCACGCAAGGTCGTTGGCACACCCGCGCAACTTGCGCCGCAGCCCAAGGGCGTCGCGATAGAGCGTAAGCATCGATGCCGGATCAGCCTCTTCCTTATCGACAGCGTAGTCGGAAAACCACGCGGGCTGCGGCAGATGAGGCACCGTATCGGCGCCCGCCGGCGAAAAACCAAACGATCCGCCCTGCGCGGGATCGTCCGCCGACGCCCACGGCAGGGGAACACGGCAGCCGTCGCGCCCCTTCTCGCGTTTCGGTCCATGCGTATTGGTTGCACTGGGATCTTCGAGTGCAGACCACGGGATATCAGCCACCTCAAAAAGGCCGAGCTCTTCACCCTGATACACGTATGCCGAGCCCGGAAGCGCCAACTCGAGCAAAAGGGCCGCCCGTGCGCGGCGCTCGCCGAGTTCACGGTTCTCGTCATAAGACGACCCGTCACGCAAGAGCCAGTCGAGCGCAATCTGGTGGTAGCGCGTCGCCTTGATCTGCGGCAGGGCATAGCGTGTCGCCACGCGCGGCACATCATGGTTGGAGAGCACCCAAGTCGAAGCAGAATCGGATTCGACGGCCGCCTTCAGGCCCTCCTCGATTGCGGTATGCATGTCATCATAGGTCCAAGTGGCCTTGGCAAACTCAAAGTTGAACGTTTGGCCAAGCTCACTGGGGCGCGCATAGAGATGCTGGCGCTCGGGCAGCACCCACGCCTCGGCAACGGCACTACGCGGCGGATCATAGCGGTCGAATACGCGGCGCCACTCGCGATAGATCTCGTGGACCTCGTTGCGATCCCACAGCGGATGGGTACCGTCGTCAACCATGTCATCGCCCTCGGCGAGATGCCACCGGTCGAGATCATCGCGATCGAGGTCCTTGGCGAGACCGTGTGCCACATCGATACGGAAGCCATCGACGCCACGATCGCTCCAAAACGCGAGGACGTCGCAGAAGAATGTGTGGACCTCGGGGAATGACCAGTCAAAATCGGGCTGCTCGGGCGTAAACATATGCAGATACCACTGACCGTCCGCAACACGCGTCCAGGCGGGGCCGCCAAAGTTGGCATTCCAATTGGTGGGAGGCAGCTCGCCGTGCTCGCCTCGACCATCGCGAAAGATATACCGGGCGCGCTCGGGCGATCCGGGGCCGGCGGCAAGAGCAGCTTTGAACCAGGGGTGTTGATCGGATGAGTGGTTGGGCACGATGTCGACGATGACCTTGATGTCGCGCTCGTGGGCAGCGGCGACCATGTCATCGAAGTCGTCAAGCGAGCCAAGACGCGGGTCGACATCGCAGTAGTCCGCCACATCATAGCCGCCGTCGACAAGCGGCGATGGGTAGAACGGGCTCAGCCATATGGCCTCGATGCCCAGCCGCTCAAGATAATCCATCTGCTGGGTAATGCCCGCGATATCGCCCAGACCCGAACCGGTCGAATCCTTAAACGAACGCGGGTAAATCTGATAGATCGCGGCATCGGACATCCATGAGCGCGAAGAGGTTTTATCTGTAGCCATAGGGCGCATCTCCCTTGCAACGAGGTTTTGCGAGATGCCCACGATGATACGCCCAAGATGAACATGCACGGCAAACAACGCCACAGCCACACCCCAAAACGCTCGTTCCCTCTCGGGTTCGAGCCCATGCAATGGGTACAAAAAAGCCCGGCTACCTTGGTAGTCGGGCTGTTGCGTTTGGAGCGGACAACGGGGCTCGAACCCGCGACCCCAACCTTGGCAAGGTTGTGCTCTACCAACTGAGCCATGTCCGCATATGTAAAACAAAACGGGCGCCGGAGCGCCCGGATGTTGCCTGGAGGCGAAGCCCGGATTCGAACCGGGGGTAAAGGCTTTGCAGGCCTCTGCCTTACCACTTGGCCACTTCGCCGAAAAAGGACCGCTTGAGACGGTCCGGAAATGCAATGGAGCGGACAACGGGGCTCGAACCCGCGACCCCAACCTTGGCAAGGTTGTGCTCTACCAACTGAGCCATGTCCGCTT
>DBFCNY010000069.1:0-3830 GCA_048298285.1 Collinsella sp. | reverse complement strand
CCGCAAGGATTGTGGGTTCGAGTCCCACCGCCCCTACCCCGTATTGTTTACGAGCCCGTGTTCCCCAGGGATGTGGGCTCGCTTCTTTTAGATGCCGGTGGGACTCGAACCCGCGAGGGGGCGAGCGTCAAGCGGACGCGCAGCGTCCGCAGCGAGCCGGCGAGGGCGCCGGCAGGCGGCCGAAGCCGGTGCGGATTTGCGCAGCAAATACGCGGACGTCCCACCGCCCCTACCACGTATTGTTTACGAGCTCGTGTCCCCCGGGGATGCGGGCTCGTTTCTTTTACACGCCGGCGGGGCTCTAAGTTGCGGTGGAATAGATCCTGTTTATACCGTTTACCAGCTTATTTAGGAACTATTTCACCGCAACTCAGAGGAAGACGGTTAAAGAGCACTCAGGCTCGGGGTCCAGCCGATGGTGGGGGTTGTGCCGTCGAGAGTCTCGTTGATGGTGGCGGCCATGCCGGCGAGGAGGCTGTTCTCGCTTACGGTGAGCGCATCGTAGCCGCCGGCACGCATGAGCTCGCGGATCACCACGGCGCCGGCCAGAATCACGCCCGCGCGCTTGGGCTGCACGCCCGGCAACGCGGCAATGCCTGCAACATCCAACGCAGACATGCGCTCGATAGCGGCCGAGATCTGCTCCATCGAAAGCTCGCGCAGGTGCACAAAGCTCGAGTCGTACGGCTCCAGCTCGTGGACCAGCGCCACGAGCGTGGTGACGGTACCGCCCACCGCGACCAGACGCTCTGCACGCTCAAAATTGCTCGGTAGGCCCTCAAAATAGGCGGAGAACTGCTCGCCCGCCCACGCGGCAGCAACCGCAAGCTCGTCGTCCGCGGGCGGCAACGCCGAGAAAAAGCGCTCCGTCACACGACGGCAACCGATGTCCAGTGAGCGCGTTCCCTCCAGCGCAAAGACCCCACGCTCTGGTGCGTACACGCCCGTCGCGAGCTCCGTGGAGCCGCCGCCCGAATCGGCGACGATAATGCGTTCACCGGCAAAGTCGTGCGCCACGCCAAAAAATGTCAGGCGCGCCTCAACCTCGCCCGGAATCACCTGCGGTTCGAGCCCCAGCCCGCGCAGGCCGTCCAGCAGCAGCGCGGCGTTGGACGCATCGCGCGCGGCACTCGTGCAGGTGGTGCAGACGCACGCGGCCCCAAAGGCACGCGCCTCATCCACAAATATGCGACACGCAGCGAGCACACGCTCGACAGCCGCCTCGCAAAAGCGGCCCGTCGCGTCGACGCCCTCGCCCAGATCGGTAATCTCGGTATGCTTGGACGATCCCACGATCGCCCCGCCCTCGACCTGCGCCAGCACCAGTCGCGACGACACCGTTCCCAGGTCGATCGCGGCCACCTTATATCGTTTGCAATCTGCCATTGCGGGCTCCCCTCCGGGCGCTACTCGCCTACTCGCCGCTGGACGCGACCGTCTGGCCCTCGACGCCGTTAAATCCAAACAGCATATCGAGCGTCTTGATGTACCACGGTGCGTCCTTGCCGACCTCTTCGATCTCTTTGGCCACTTCGCTGGCATTCTTGGCGTTTGAGGACTTTTTGCTCGACGACGAATCCGAATCATCGTCCAGGCCCAGCACTTCAATCCTCTTCTCGCCGGGCATCGCCATGCCCAGGCCCCGTGCCGAATCCTTAATGCCCTCTTCCGAGAACCACTTATCAGTGTCTTTTTTCATCTCATCATTGTATTGCTGACGAATCTCGACCTGCTTGGCCAAGATGTCGCTCGAGCGCTTAGCCACGTACAGGTCGCGTACGGGAAAATACAGGCTCACGAGCGCCAGCGCCACGACAATGCCGATAAACAGCGGGCGCAGAGAGCCATGCGTAAAGTCATAGATCGCCTTGACCACCGCATTGTCATTGGCGTAGCGCATAAAGTCCGAGCCCGAAAGACGGCTCGAGGGCCTGCTCGACCTGTCGTGCATCTGGGCCGAGGGACGCGACGCATGCGACGAACGTGCCGGGCGCACCGGTCCATCTGCCGAAGTATTCACATGAGCATTGGGGCGCGAGGTACTTGTCGGGCGCTGCGTGGAGCGGTCGGCGCCGGCGTAGGCGGACCCACCGAGCTGCACTGTGCGCGCACGGCGAGGCGACGGCTCACGCGAACCGGCGGAATAGTACCTGTTGTCGTAAATCTGATCCATGTGCGCCTTGTGCGGTTGAGGTTTGTTTGCGCTAAGTATTCTAGTTATAGCACGAGCGCCCGCGCCGCCTTCGCCAGCCTTTGCTCGACATAAAAAAGGCGCTGAGTCATATGGCCCAGCGCCCAATGGTGCTCAACAGTGCCCGGCGGGGGCGAGGCGGATCCGAGTCAGCCCCGCCCCCGCACACGCTGCTGCCTAGCGAATGTTGTAGAACGCAGACTTGCCGGCGTAGCGCGCACTGCCCTCGAGCTCGTCCTCGATGCGGATGAGCTGGTTGTACTTGGCGATGCGATCGCTGCGGCACGGGGCGCCCGACTTGATCTGGCCGGCGTTGACGCCCACGACCAGGTCGGCGATCGTGGAGTCCTCGGTCTCGCCGGAGCGGTGACTCACGATGCAGGCGTAGCCGGCCTCCTTGGCGGTCTCGATGGCCTCGAGCGACTCGGTGAGCGTACCGATCTGGTTGACCTTGACCAGGATCGCGTTGGCGGCACCAAGCTCGATGCCCTTCTTGAGGCGCTCGGTGTTGGTGACGAACAGGTCGTCGCCCACCAGCTGCACCTTGTTGCCAATGCGACGGGTAAGCTCGACCCAGCCGTCCCAGTCCTCCTCGGCCATGCCGTCCTCGATGGAGATGATGGGATAGGTGTCGACGAGCTTCTCCCAGTAATCGACCATCTGGGCACTCGTGTACTCAACACCCTCGCCCTTGAGCTCGTACATGCCGGTCTCGGCGTTGTAGAACTCGGTCGAGGCCGGGTCCATGGCGTACATGAAGTCGACGCCGGGCTTAAAGCCGGCCTTCTCCACGGCCTTGGTGATGTACTCGAACGGCTCGGCATTGGTCTTGAGGTTGGGCGCAAAGCCGCCCTCGTCGCCCACGCCGCCGCCCAGGCCGGCCTCGTGCAGCACGCCCTTGAGGGTGTGGTAGACCTCAGCGCACCAACGCAGGCCCTCGGCAAAGCTCGGGGCGCCCACCGGCATGATCATAAACTCCTGGAAGTCAACGTTATTGTCGGCATGCACGCCGCCGTTGAGGATGTTCATCATGGGCGTGGGCAGCAGATGGGCGTTGACGCCGCCCAGGTACTGGTACAGTGACAGGCCCGCCGACTCGGCAGCGGCGCGGGCGACGGCCAGCGACACGCCCAGGATGGCGTTGGCACCGAGCTTGGTCTTGTTGGGGGTACCGTCCGCGGCAATCAGCGCGGCATCGACGGCGCGCTGGTCGAAGGCGTCGAGGCCCACGACGGCGTTAGCGCACTCGTTGTTGACATGCTCGACGGCCTGCGAAACGCCCTTGCCCAGGTAGCGGCCCTTGTCGCCATCGCGCAGCTCGCAGGCCTCAAAGGCGCCGGTCGAAGCACCCGAAGGCACCATTGCGCGGCCAAAGCTGCCGTCCTCGAGCACGACCTCGACCTCGACGGTGGGATTGCCGCGACTGTCGAGCACCTCGCGACCGTAGACGTCCAAAATATCGCTCATGTTGTCTCCCTCTCACTTGGAAACGTAGTGGATGCAAGCGACCGGCTGACCGTGCACCATCGGTGCGTCTCCGTAAGTTAGCCATGTCGCACTTTTTGCATTATGCCCTAAGTTAGCCGAGGGATACACTTGATTTTCGAAAAATTTAGCGGGAACGATGAGGCGTGTCAGC
>DBFCNY010000068.1:0-4676 GCA_048298285.1 Collinsella sp. | reverse complement strand
GCCGCTTCTCGGCTGTCGAGGCGGCCATGGACCGCGCCCGTATCCGCGACGAGCGCAAAGCCGCCAAAAAGTAGTTCATTTGGGACGTCAGCCTGCTAGGATGTAGAGCGGACTTTAGCTATATAAGGAGTATCCGACGTGTCTATGCGTACCGATGATTTTGACTATAACCTTCCTGAGGAACTGATTGCCCAGGCGCCTGCCGAGCCGCGTGACTCCTGCCGCCTGCTGGTGGTTGATCGCAAGGGCTCCCAGACGGGAACGCCGCTGGAGCATGGCGGTACCGTTGAGCACCGCATCTTCCGCGACATCATCGATTACATCGAGCCGGGCGACGTGCTCGTCATCAACCAGACGCGCGTGATGCCGGCCCGTCTGATCGGTCGCAAGACGGGCTCGGGCGGCGTGGTCGAGACGCTGCTGCTCAAGCGCCGCGAGGATGTTGACCCGCTGGGTCACGTTTGGGAGTGCCTGGTCAAGCCGGGCAAGCGCCTGAAGCCCGGTGCTCAGATTGAGTATCGTGCGGGCGGCGCTCATGCGCCCGAGGGGGCTCCCGTGGTGCTGACGGCCGAGGTCGTCGACTTTGTCACCGATAGCCGCGGCGGCCGCCTGGTGCGTTTTGAGCCGGCCGGTTGCAATGCTGCCGGCGACCCGCGCACGCTCGACGAGGCCATCCATGCTGCCGGCCACGTGCCGCTGCCGCCCTACGTTACCGATTATGAGGGCGATCCCGAGAAGTACCAGACCGTCTACGCCATGAAGGAGGAGCACTCGGCTGCCGCTCCCACGGCGGGCCTGCACTTTACCCCCGAGCTCATGGCCGCTATCGAGGCCAAGGGCGCGAAGTTTGCCGCCGTCGAGCTCGAGGTGGGCATCGATACCTTCCGCTTGGTGGAGGAGGACGACCCCACGCAGCACGTGATGCATACCGAGCGCTACCACGTATCGCAGGAGGTGGTTGACGCCGTGCATAAGGCGAAGGCCGAGGGACATCGCGTGATCGCCGTTGGTACCACCGCGGTGCGCTCGCTCGAGAGCGCGTTTGACGCGGACGCGCCGGTGTCCGATCCGGCTGTGACGGCGCGCTATTTTGAGGGCCGTGAGGACGGCGCCGACACGCTCGGCCGCGGCGACATCGTGGTGCGCGAGAACGCGACGACGCAGCTCTACCTCATGCCTGGCTCGACCTATCACGTGGTCGACGCGATGATCACGAACTTCCACGTGCCGCGCTCCACGCTCATGATGCTCGTGAGCGCGCTTGCCTCCCGCGACCAGATCATGGATGCTTACGCCGCTGCCATCGAGGAGCGCTACCGCTTCTTCAGCTTTGGCGACGCAATGCTCATTTGTTAGTTACGCGGTTCTACGAACCGCGTAACGGCTCGACGCTGCAAACCCGCCAGAGCGGCAATCTGCCTTTCAACTTCGGCGGCATGACCAAAAGGTCAATGCCGCCTCGTTTCAAGGCACCTTGCTCGCTTAGGGGCGTTTTCGCTGACTTTGCCATGGCATCGGCGTCGCCGTTGTTGGCACTTGGGGACACTCCTTATTTCAAGAGATCGGTGCAAGAGGGATAGGTTGCCTTGCACCAATCAAAAAGTTGCGGTGAGATAGTTCTTGAATTGGCCTTTTTGAGGGCTAAACAGGAACTATCTCACCGCAACTGCGTTGGGGCGTTTTTGGCAACTGGCTTACTTGCTCGCAAACAGCCAGATTGCGATGATCACCAGGATTGCGGCGATGATGCAGACGATGGCTCCGGTGAATTTGACGCGTGAGTCGCGGGTTCGCTTGCGCACGTCGTCTTCGGCGGCCTCGAGTTGGGCAACTTCGCGCTCGGTCTCGGTATGCTCGGCCTTGTCGCGTGCCAAGGACCCGGCGAGCGATTCGGTGATCTCGGGATGGTCGTGCACCTCGGTCGCCTGCTCGATAATCGACTGCGCATGAGCGGCATCTGCCCGGGCGTTTGCGATGGCCTGCTCTTGCTCGCGGTGTGCCTTGTCCTGTGTGGCGATCTTTTCGCGCAGCTCGCGCTGGCGCGTCGCTGCGGCAGTTTTTGCGGACTGCAGCTCGTCGCGCGCGGCATCTGCCTCAGCCGTTACGGCCTGGTGCGCGCGTTTAGCATCGGCGATGGGGGCCTGTGCCTGCTCGACGGCCTGCTCGGCGGCGGCAAGTGAATGCTCAAGATCGGCGGTCACGCGCGGAATGTCTTCCTCGGCCTTGCGGAGGGCGTCGGCAGCGTCGGAGATTTGCATAGACAACTCGCTGGTGCGCACGGTGTAATTGGCGGGATTTGCCGAAGGGTTGCGCTGCAGCTCGGCATACTCGCGACGCAAGGTCTCGAGCTGTGCGCGCGTAGCATCGGCGGTTTGTCGTGCGGCGGCGACACCGGTATCGCGCTCAGCCTTCACTTTGTCGCGGATGCGCTTGGAATCTTCGAGTCGACGAACCAGGCGGTTGCCGGTCTCGCGCGAGCTCGCCTCGCGGGCTTCTACGGCGTCGAGTGCAGCCTTCAGGCGGAGCTCGGTCGCATCGTCCTCTGCCTTCATTTGTTCGAGCTGGCCCTTGAGCTCCGTCGCTTTGGCGGCATAGGCGTCACGGTTAATTTCAGCTGCCGCAGCGGTCTTCTGTGCCGCGGCAATCGCCTGGCGCTGGTCGGCGATGATCTGACCGTAGCGGCCTGCGATGTCCTGGCGCGTCTCGAGCTCCTCTGCCTGGTCGGCGATGCGCTGCTCAAGCTCGGCTAAATGGGCGCGGGCATCGGCGAGTGCCTTCTTGGCGGCGTTCATCTCGCGCATGGCCGACGCGCCCTGGGCGATAAAAGTGCCCACGGCGTTAGCGGTGTTTGAGACGGCGCTCCCCAGGTCGCGGCTCGTGGCGGGAGCATGCGAGGTGGTCGGGTGCGCGGCCTCGGCGGCATTCGTATCGGCAGTCTGCGGCGCGGCGATATTGCCGGTGCCGCCTTCGATCACGGAAAAGCCCGCTGCGTGCGGGTCGACCGCGTCCGCGCCGATCGTGGGGTGCTCGAGTTGCAGGAACGAGGGCATGGTACTGCCCTGGTCGGCAACCGGGGTCTCGCCGGGCACAAACGTCGAGGCAGCCTCGGCGGCTTCCTCTTCCTCAGCGTCGACATCGGCATCGGCGACGGCGTCCTTCATCGCTTTGACGGCATCCATCATGGAGTCCATGACGGCGTCGAGCTCTTCTTCCGATGACACCTCGATGGGGCCCGCTACATTCGGAGCGTCCTCAGTCTTGGGCTCAGTATCGCTCGGGTCCGGCTGCTCCAGCTGCTCTTCTTTGTCTTGCTCTGCGGCGACATTTGCGTCTGCGGCCTCGTCTGCGGCGGCAGGAGCCTCCTCGACAGCGGCATCAATGCCGCCATCGTTGCTGGTAGAAGTATCGCAGTCGTCAATGGTGTCTGCGGAATCATCAATATGCTGTTGAGTCTGGGGGTCCAGCTCGTCTGTCATAGGCATATGCTCCTCATCGTTGTTTGTCACCCTATGATAAAGTCTCGCGCCGACATCCCGCGCCCTGCAGCAAAGTTTCAAAACGTGTTCGATGACTCGTCGCGTTAACAAAAGCTCGGCCGCTCTATCCAATTTCTACTTGACATTCCCTTCGCCGAAAGACGTTGCGCCGTTCGCCTGCCATGGGCTTTATTTTTCACTTGAAGAAGCTAAAGTTGCATTTCAGCTTTTGGCGCGTTTATTTTGGATGCGCGCAGTCGGCGGGCGTGCCCGTCGCGATTTTGAAAGGACTTCGTATGGGACTTTTCACTGGTAAGACCGTGATCGTCACCGGCGGCGGCAAGGCCACGCTCAAGGACGGCTCCGCTGGCTCCATCGGCTACGGCATCGATATCGCTTTTGCCAAGGAGGGCGCGAACCTCGTTATCACCGGTCGTAACGTTGCTAAGCTCGAGGCTGCCAAGGAGTCTCTTGAGGCTGAGTATGGCGTCAAGGTTCTGCCTGTTCAGGCCGATGTCTCCGCCGGCCAGGACAACGAGGCCGTCGTGCAGAACGTTATCGACAAGGCCATCGAGGAGTTCGGTCGCATCGACGCCGTCGTCAACAACGCTCAGGCCAGTGCCTCGGGCGTGACCATCGCCGACCACACCATGGACCAGTTTAACCTGGCTATTTACTCCGGCCTGTACGCCACCTACCTGTACATGCAGAAGGCCTATCCGCACCTGAAGGAGACCAAGGGCTCCGTGGTCAACTTTGCTTCGGGCGCCGGCCTGTTTGGCAACTATGGCCAGTGCAGCTATGCTGCCGCCAAGGAGGGCATCCGCGGCCTGACCCGCGTCGCCGCCAACGAGTGGGGCAAGGACGGCATCAACGTCAACATCGTGTGCCCGCTTGCCTGGACTGCTGCGCTCGAGAACTTCCAGGATGCCTATCCCGAGGCGTTCAAGGCCAACGTCCACATGCCGCCGGCAGGCCACTACGGCGACGTCGAGAAGGAAATCGGCCGCGTTGTCGTTCAGCTCTGCGGTCCCGACTTTAAGTATATGAACGGCGAGACCGTCACCCTCGAGGGTGGCATGGGCCAGCGGCCGTAGGGGTTACGCGGTTTTTTCAAACCGCGTAACGGCTCGACGCTGCGCGGTCACCAGGGCGACAACTTGTCATTCAAAGAGGGCGGCATGACCAGAAGGTCTATGC
>DBFCNY010000067.1:0-10645 GCA_048298285.1 Collinsella sp. | reverse complement strand
GCCACATGCACTTGCTAGCGCTCGCGAGCAACGATGAGCTGGTCCATCTCTTCGACATGCACGCCAACGGAGCCCTTGATGCTCGAGAACTCAACAGAGTTGCACACCAAGATGGGAACCGTCACATCGTAGCCCACGGCAGCAATTGCCTCGCGATCGAACTCAATGAGCACATCGCCCTTATGGACGATGTCACCCACTTGCGCATGTACGGTAAAGTGCTTGCCCTCGAGCTGAACAGTGTCCAAACCAACGTGGATGAGCACGTCCAGGCCATCGACCGTGTTAAGCGCAACAGCGTGTCCCGTGGGAAAAATGGCCTCGACCTTGGCATCAGCCGGTGCAATCACACGCGTTCCGGTGGGCTGAATCGCCACGCCCTGGCCCAAAAGGCCGGTGGCAAACGTCTGGTCGTTTACCTCGGAGAGCGGAATGACGTCGCCCGAGATGGGAGCATCCAGCGTAAGGACTCGACCACGCATACCAAAAGACCTTAGGACTTTAGTGAACATGCTCCCCCTCGGACATACCAATCAATCAAAATAACCTTAACAGTTTACCACTTGGCAACGGTTTTTGACCATTAGGGAAGTTCGCGCTTGACAACCTCGACGATGTCGTCAACAACGCGCTGGGTCAGCTCGTGCGTCTCGGCCTCGGCCATCACGCGGACCAGTGGCTCGGTACCGCTCGGGCGCACCAGAATGCGGCCGCGGCCATCAAGCTCCTTCTCGGCAGCAGCGACGGCATCCCAGATGGGCTGGCAATCGTCCAGACCAGCCTTGTTGTCGGAATGCACGTTGACGAGTACCTGCGGGTACTTCTTCATGATGCCGGCAAGATCGGTGAGGGTACGACCGGTGCGCTTGAGCACGGCCAGCAGCTGCAGAGCCGTCACCAGGCCGTCACCGGTGGTGTTGTGCTCTAGGAAGATGATGTGGCCGGACTGTTCGCCGCCGATGACGGCGCCATCCGCGAGCATGCGCTCCAGAACGTAACGGTCGCCCACGGCGGTCTGAACCATCTCGAAGCCCTGCTCCTTCATAGCGATGGAGAAGCCCAGGTTGCACATGACGGTCGAGACGATCTCAGAGTTGGCGAGCTTGCCGCGAGCGGCGAGGTCAGAACCGCAGATAGCCAGGATGTAGTCACCGTCGATCTCATTGCCCTCGCTGTCCACGAACAGCACGCGGTCGGCGTCGCCGTCGTGGGCCAGGCCGATGTCAGCATGGGTGCGCAGCACGAGCTCGCGCAGGGGCTCGAGGTGCGTAGAGCCGCATTCAACGTTAATGTCAGTGCCGCAGTAATCGGTGTTGATAGCGTGCACCGTGGCGCCCAGGCGCTGCAGCGCGGCGGGCGTAGTCTGGCAGGAAGCACCGTGACCGCAGTCGACGGCAACGACCAGGCCATCGAGCCTCAGGCCATCAAGCGTATCGATGGCGTGGTCGACGTATGCCTTGCGGGCATCCTTCATCTTGATGATGTGGCCCACGCCGGCACCGGTCGGCAGCGTGTCGGCAGCCATGGCTTCCTCGGACATGACCCAGGCGCTGATCTCTTCCTCGACAGCATCAGGAAGCTTCATGCCCTTGCGGCTAAAGAACTTGATGCCGTTGAACTCCGGCGGATTATGCGAAGCGGAGATGACGATGCCGCCATCGAGCTCGTTCTGAACGGTGAGCAGCGCCACGGCAGGCGTGGGGATGACGCCGCAGCAGTGTGGACGGCCGCCCTCGGCCATAATGCCGGCGGTCAGAGCGCTCTCGAGCATGGTGCCCGAAAGGCGCGTGTCGCGGCCGATGCAGATGTCCGGACCAAGGAACTTGGTCGCCGCGCGGCCCAGGCGAAACGCGAGGTCGCACGAAAGATCGGCGTTGGCGACGCCACGGACGCCGTCGGTACCGAAGATGTTCTGGGGCATAGGATTGCTCCTTCCCTAGCAGGCGATATGCAACCGCCCACCCTAGTCGAAAAAGAAAAGCGGGACCCGCCGAGGAATCGGCAGGCCCCGCTTGTACATTGTATCTCGAAAGGAGATAAAACCTTAGCGCTTGGAGAACTGGGGAGCGCGGCGGGCCTTCTTGAGGCCGTACTTCTTGCGCTCGACCACGCGAGCATCGCGCGTAAGGAAACCGGCCTTCTTGAGGTCAGCACGGTAGTCGCCAGCGTTCAGAAGAGCGCGAGCGATGCCCAGGCGCAGAGCGCCGGACTGACCGGAGATGCCGCCGCCATCGCACAGAGCGATAACGTCGAACTGACCGGCGGTGTCGGTCACCTTGAAGGGAGCAAGGGCGTTCTCAACGAGCTGATGACGGCCGAAATACTGCTCGGCGTCACGCTTGTTGATGGTCACCTTGCCGGTGCCGGGGACGAGACGGACGCGGGCGACGGCGTTCTTACGACGGCCGGTACCCTGGTAGACAACGGTGTTCTCAGCCATCTTTAAGCCTCCAGCTCAATCTTCGTGGGGTTCTGGGCAGCATGCGGATGCTCGGCACCAGCGTAGACCTTAAGCTTGGTCATCTGGGCACGGCCGAGGGTGGTCTTGGGCAGCATGCCACGAACGGCGCGCTCGATGACCTTCTCCGGGTGCTTCTCCATAGTCTGGCGGAAGCTCTCAGCCTTGAGGCCGCCGTTGTAGCCGCTGTGGCGATAATAGGTCTTCGTGTCGGCCTTGTTACCGGTAAGCTGGACCTTATCGGCGTTGATGACGACAACGAAGTCGCCGCAGTCGCTGTTGGGCGTGAACTGGGGCTTGTTCTTACCGCGCAGGATCATTGCGATCTGGGTGGCAAGACGGCCCAGGACAGCACCATCGGCGTCGACGAGAACCCAGTTGCGCTGGACCTCGCCCTGCTTGGCGTAGTGAGTCGATTTCGAAATCACTTAGACTCCTCCATGTACAGTACGTGTTGTTACAGAGATTCACGGGGCTCTGCAAGTAACCCGTCCATATTACCCCGCTCGCCGTACGAGTCAACAGGTATTTTGGCTCCGACCAGAGTTTCTGCACATGTCATCCACGAGCCGTGATTTTCCAGCTCTTTAGCTGTTGCCATTTTTTTGAGGGTTCGCCGTCGTTAGCGCTCAACGAACTCTTGTATTTCCGCGAGCAGGCGCTTTGCCTCCTGACGGCCCTGGATATACAGGTCGAGGAGCTTTGCCGAATCGTGCTCGACATGGCCGACCTCGACCGGCTTTTGCGGAGCGACGACCAACGCACGGCCCTCGCGCTCATACTTCCACAGGTGCATGCGCTGGATGTTGTAACGGTCGTGGCGTGTCTCGATAGCCTCGAGCAGATAGGGGTAGTCGGCATAACGCGCACGCGCGGCCGGCAAAAACTCGTAGGGCTTTTTCTCATACGAACGGTCCTGCGTGACGATGACGACCGCACGGTCGAAGCCCGCCTCCTCCAGCACGTGCTCGATGGGGACCGAATCGGCCACGCCGCCGTCGACGTATTTGTGCCCGTCAATCTCGACCGGCGGCGTCACCAGCGGCAGCGACGTCGAGGCGCGCACGGCATCGAGGTCAAGCACGGCGCTTTTGACCGGGAGATACGTGGCGGTTCCAAAGAGCATGTCCGTCGCGACGGCGAACATCTCGATGGGGCTCGCGTCGAACGTCTCGCTGTCAAAGGGATCCAGGCGGTCCTGGACATCGTTGAAGATGAAGTCGTAACCCACAATGGAGCCCGTGGACGCAAACGATGCGGCGCCCATGAAGCGGCTATCGTTGCAGAAAGCCAGGTTGATGCGGTTGGCACGGCCGATCTGGTGCGACTTGTAGTTCACGCCGTTGAGGGCGCCGGCCGATACGCCATATACCGCCGGAATCTCGACGCCGGCCTCCATGAGAACGTCGAGCACGCCTGCGGTAAATTGCCCGCGGAAGCTGCCGCCCTCCAAAACGAGCGCGACCTTGCCGGCGTTCTTTGCCTTATCTTCTGCAGTCATATTGACCTCCTGCGATTGCGTTTTGGCTTTCTTCTACCCAGTTTTGGAATGGAGGGCGCATAGGTTTTGGAGTTGAGGAGATGGAGCGGAAGGCGTGTCCCGTTTTGAGCGCGGATTCTGGGATGAACTTTCCGCTTGGCTGGCCATCGGGAAACCGCATCCCAGTCTCAGAGCAAATTCCGGGACGCAGTTTCCGCTTGAGCTGCCATTGGGAAAGCATGTCCCACTCTACGGCAGGATTCCGGGTCGCAGTTTCCGCTTGAGGCGTCATCCGGAAACTACGTCCCAGTCTGAATGCGGATTCCGGGACGTGCTTTCCGCCTGGGCTGCCATCGGGAAAGCGTGTCCCGGTCTGCGTTGCCAAGGCGTTTTCTTTACGCCCGCGCCCTGCACTGAGTTCGATTCTCCGCGGTATCTATAAGTAATAAAAAAGCAGGTAGGTGCGTTTACCTACCTGCTTGTAACTATTGGTGGAGGCGCGGAGAATCGAACTCCGGTCCACGAAAGCCCCCTGATTGGCATCTCCAAGCTCAGTCGCTGGTTTCGTCTCGGACGCTTTGCGCGCAGCGACACGCTCGCGGCGTCCTAACCGGTTCGGTCTTAGCCCGCGCCATACCGATTACGTGCGCAGGAGCATTCCCCTAAAATGACGTCGCGCCGGTGTCGGGGAAATCACCGGGTTGACGCGCCGCTATAAATTAAGCAGCGAGAGCCATAGGCTCAAAAGAAGAGTTGTTGTCAATTCAATTTGACGGTACCCCTGTTTAACGAGGCGAGGAGACCTCGGCTTGCTTCCTCTCTCAGAGCTATCGTGTCGAAACCAGTCGCCCCCGAAGGTTGGGAAAGTCTGGATGGCATTGGGCACACGAGCGCCCAACAACCGTCGACTTTTCAAGGAACGCGCGAGGCGAGCCCCGCTTGTGGAGTGTTATCTTACCACGTTCTGAAAGCGGACAGCTGTTCTATGCACGAGCTGTGAAGACCCCAATGTGCGCCGCACTTCGCACTTTTGTTACCGATCGCGTCACGTATATTTTCGCCAAGCAAAATTGACCCGTCGAAAGGACCGTTATGGATACCAAGCAGCAACTCGTCAATGCCCTCGCAGGTCTGGGTTCAACCATTACCGAAGCTATGGATGTCATCGAAGGCTTTGTCCCCTGCGGACATCCCGCCCTCACGGTTTCGAACGCCCTTGTTGCGCTGGACGCTGACGATGATGCAGCTCTCGCCCAGCAGCTTGAGACCGTCGAGGGCTTTATCGACCACGTGAGCGAGAACCGCGGCGTGGCCGCCTACCACGGCATCGAGGTCGAGCTCGCGGGTCCCAAAGCCGATCTGCTCGCAGCAATCCGCGAGGTAGGCGCCCTTATGCAGACTGCAGGCGTCAAGAACACCCAGGTCAACGAGTGGGTCTACCGAAGCCTGGCAGCACTAAACGATTCCGACGAAAAGGCTGCCGAAAAGCTCGCCGAAGCTCCCGTCATCAAGGCCGCGCTTTTGTAAATATCAGACGCGGGCCCCTTGGCGCATCGTCGTCCAAGAGGCCCGCAAACAGATTGCGTCAACCGATAGCCGCGCGGGCGCGTTCGGCCAAAGCAAGAATCGGCATCATTTGACGCGGGGTCTTTGCTGCAAGATCGGCATGTTCGAGCAGCTTGCGATCGTTGGTCACCAAGTAATCGACCTGCGCGCGCTTGCACGCGGCGAGCACCAAGTTGTCTTCGTAATCGCGATGGAGCACTAAGTATTTGTCGGCCAGCCAAAGGTCCGACGCATCTGCACCCACGGCCGTGGCGTTTTCGGTCATATTCCGAACAAACGCCAGCGCCGCATCGCCAATCGCGCGGGCAGAAGCCTCGTCGAGCGCTCCCCCGCTGGCAAGAACGCTACGCTTGAGCTCGTGTTGGACAACGTACAGCACGTCCTTGGCGATATGCACCGGAAAGAACAGCAATGCCCCCGTCTCCGTCGCCTGTCCAATAAACGCACGCGCGGCAAGCGACTCGGCATGGTCAGCGCAAAACGAATCAACCCATACGTTGGCATCCACCATTATTTTGAGGGGAGCCCCGCTCACAGGATCATCCCCTTTTGGCGATAGCGCTCGTCCATGGCTTCGGAATAGATTGTGTCCCAATCGCGATCGTCGGATACGGGCGACGTAGCGATGCCCAGGTCCGCGTAAAGCTGATCCGCCGCCGCCCAGGAAGCAGCAAACGGCGAATCTAACACGGCACCCCGCTGTCGGTCGTTAACGGCCTCGAGGATTTCCTCGCACGAACCGCCGCCCTGCGCAACCTTGGCCACGACCTTTTTGATGAGTTCGGGCAGCGTTCCGCCCGAAAGCCGCAGCGCCTCCTCGGCGCGTTCTTTAACCGAGCGATCCACGCGAACATTTACCTGCACCATGCTTCCAGCAACACTCATATCGATCACGCTCCTCTCGCCTGCTATCATTGCTAGCATCACTATATAGGGCTGATAGCACACGGTCAAACGCAAAAAAAGCCCGCACCCGGACGACGGCAATGCCGCCCGGGCGCAGGCCATAAACTCAAGCAAAAATGCTAGCGCAGATATGCTTTCGCGTTGCTCAGGCTGTAGGCAATCGTCGAGCCATTGTGCAGCAGCGACGACGCCTGCGGGGTAATCGCGCCGGTAATGCCCAGCGCCAGGAGCGCCGAGTTGGTGAGCATCACCTTAGAATAGGAACTCGTCAGACGATCAATGAGGCCCTGGCTCATGCGGCGCAGGCGCACGATCGCGGCAAGATCCGTATCGGTCAGGATGATATCGGCGACCTCCTTGGCAATATCACTTCCGCCACCCATGGCCAGGCCCACGTCGGCCAAACCGAGCGCAGGCGAATCGTTGACGCCGTCGCCCACCATGGCAACATGGCGCCCCTCGCTCTTAATGCGCTCCACATAGGCGTACTTGTCCTCGGGCAGCAGCTCGGCCTTAAACTCGTCAACGCCCGCTTCGCGCGCAATGCGCTCGGCAGTGCGCTCCGAATCGCCCGTGAGCATAACGACATGCTTGACGCCCAGCGCATGCAGGTCGGCGATGGCCTCACGGACCCCGGGCTTAAGCGGATCCTCGATGCCGAGCACGCCGACGACCGTGCCGTCGACCGCCAGATACAGCGGCGACAGGCCCTGCATCTGAGACTCGATGCGCTCCTTGATGTCGGATTCGAGCTGTGCGCCCTCGTCCTCAAATACAAAGTGCGCGGAACCGATGATGGCACGACGTCCTTCGATGGACGAAGCGATGCCGTGCGCCACGATGTACTCGACGGCAGCATGGCGTTCACGATGCTCGAGCCCGCGCTCACGTGCCGCATTGACCACGGCGCGCGCCACCGGATGCGGGAAATGCTCCTCCAAGCAAGCGGAAAGGCGCAGGACCTCGTCCTCGCTCCAGCCGTCGGTCGTGAGCACGCAGGCCAGGCGCGGCTGCGCCTCGGTGAGCGTGCCGGTCTTGTCAAAGACAATGGTGTCGGCCTTGGCAAACGACTCAAAGTACTTGGCGCCCTTGACCATGACGCCCATCTTGGCGGCATCGCTCATGGCGGTCATGACGGCGACGGAACCCGTGAGCTTGAGCGCGCACGAGTAGTCGACCATCAGCGCCGCGGAGGTCTTGATGAGACTGCGCGTGGTGAGCGCGACCAGGCCCGCGAGCAGGAAGTTCCACGGGACGATCTTGTTAGCGAGGTCCTCCATATGCGACTGGCCCTCGGATTTAAGCGAGTCGGCCGTCTGAACGAGCGAGACGATTGAGCGCAGTTTGGTCTGGGCCGTGTTGGCGCGTACGCGCACCAAGATGCTGCCGTCTTCGACGACGGTGCCGGCAAACACGTCGTCGCCTGCGCTGCGCTCGACGGCAAGCGGCTCGCCGGTCAGGGTCGCCTGGTTGACCATAGCGCTCCCTTGCTCGACCACGCCGTCGATGCAGATGGACATGCCGGTGCGCACGGCGACCAGGTCGCCGGGCTCAAGCTCGGTGGCAGCAACGCTTACCTCGGTGTCGCCGACCACTTTTTGCGCCTTGTCGGGCACGTCGAGCAGCGAGTTGATGAGCTCGTTTTCGCTCATGGCGCGCGTGTAGTCCTCGAGCAGCTCGCCCACGTTGAGCAGAAACATTGTCTGGCCCGCGGTGTCGACGTCGCGCTTGACGAACGAGATGCCAATAGCCGACGCGTCAAGCACGGGAACGGTCAGACGCGGCTGCGCGAGCTCGTGGAGGGCTGCACGCAAAAAGGCCATGTAACCGGCAACAACAAAAACGGCACGCAGCGGCGTGGGCAAAAACCAACGGCGCGCGTAGTGGACGCCGACAAGCGTGGCCAAGTCCATGACGAGCTTGTGCTTGCGCGGCTCGAGCTGCATCACGTAGCCCGACTTGGCATCGGCTATGGCCTGAGCATCGAGCGCGCCGACGGCGGCCAGCACGACGTCGCGGCGCGGCTCGTCGAATTCGAGCGCCATCTGGCCGATGCGGCCGTAGACGCGCACCTTGCGTACGCCGTCGATTTCGCCGCTGAGCTTTAGAAGCGCATCGAGATCGCTCTCTGGCACAGGACCCGCCAACTGGAGGCGGGTCCTGCCGGGGATCTCGCTGATAATCGAGAATCTCATAGTTTGTGCCTGGGAGCGCTACTCGGCTGCGTTGCTCGCAGCGTCAGCCTCGCTCTGGGTGATGTAGGCAGCCTCGGCAACCATGTCGTCGACATTGGCCTTGGCCTGCTCGACCATGTCCTGGTAGCCGTTCTTGATGCGCATGCCGCACGCGATGCCCTGCACGCAGGCGTTCTTAACCGGAGCGCTGGTGAGCAGTTTGATGCCGGCCGTACCGAGCAGAAAACCGCCACCGACAAGCAGAGTGTTAAACGTCGACTTCTTCATGTTGCTTCTCCCTTTTGCCGCACAAGCGCGGCATGGTGCCTTAGCACCCGAGTTCATTAGTTTGCTCGAGCACGCTTTTGAAAATAGTTTAGTATAACTATTTGGTCAACAATGGCTAACTTTTTGGAAACTATGGGGATGAACTCAATGTGACAAAGGGATTGTCCCTTTGTCACATTCCTATAGCCGCCAGGCAGCCGCTCCCTTTTGCAGCGCAATCATGCGGGCAAATTCTCCGCCTGCCGCCTTGAGCTGCGCCGGGGTGCCCTGCTCGGCGACAACGCCATCCTTGAGCACGACGATCTTGTCGGCATTTTCCACCGTGCGCATGCGATGGGCGATCACAATAACCGTCTTACCTGCAAGCAGACGGGAGAGTGCCTGCTGTACCACGGTCTCATTCTCCACATCCAAGCTTGCCGTCGCCTCGTCCAACAGCACGATGGGCGCGTCTTTGAGCAGCGCGCGGGCGATGGAGATGCGCTGGCGCTCGCCACCGGAGAGTTTGGAGCCGTTCTCGCCGATCATGGTGTCGTAGCCCTGCGGCATACGGTTCACGAACTCGTCGCAGTTGGCGGCACGCGCGGCAGCAAGCACTTCCTCATCGGTGGCATCGCGACGTCCAAGACGGATGTTTCCCATCACCGTGTCGTCAAAGAGTAGCACGTCTTGGAACACAATAGCGTAGTCGCGCAGCAGCACCTCGGGATCAACGCTCGCAACATCCACGCCACCCACGGTGACCGTGCCTTCGGTAGCATCCCAAAAGCGCGCGGCCAGGCGGCTCACCGTAGACTTACCGGAACCCGAAGGACCGACCAGTGCCGTGACCTCGCCTTCCTTGGCGGTAAAGCTCACATCGGTCAAAACCTTCTCGCCGGCGCGTCCGTCGCTGCCCGCACCATAGCCAAATGCCACGTGATCGAACACCACGTCATGACCCACGGGTTCAAACTGCTCGCTGCCCCGCGCCACGGGCTCCTCCATGATGGAGCGCATGCGCTTGGCCGACGACTCGGCGGCAAACAGCTCGGACATCAGCATCAGTGCCTGATCGAAGGGCGCATAGATGCGGCTCACCATGAGCAGGAAGGCAAACATCACCAAAAAGTCGACCTGGCCGGAGGCGACCATCGCAGCGCCCGTGACCAACGTGGTGGCAATCCCCAGGCGCAGGATGGCAAAGGCGGAGTTGACCAAAAGCCCATTGGCGAGCTCGCCTTTGGTGGTCTCGCGCTCCTCGGCATCGATCACGGCGTTGAGCCCCTCAAGATAATGAGCCTCCTGGTTGGTGGCGCGGATCTCGCGCACGCAGTCAAGCGTCTCCTGGATCGCCTCGGTGACCATGACCTTCTCGGCGCGCACGCGGTCGAACACCGGGGTCATGGGCCCGCGTGTCAGATACAGCACGGCAAAGGCCACGGGCACGCTCCAAAACGCCGCAATCGCCAGCTGCCAGCAAAAGAACAGCGACGCCACGAACACGATGGCGCTTGCGATGATGGCGCCCCAGAGTTCTCCCAGCACATGGCTGTAGGCATGCTCCATAGTCTGAACGTCGCCCATGATGGTTTCGGTTAGATCGGCCAGATCGCGACGGCCGAAAAACGACAACGGCAGTTTGCGCAAGCGCTCGGCAATCCCCATGCGCTGCTTGCCGCACTCCTCGTAAAAGATGCAGTAGGTGTAGTAATACTGCTGCCAGTTAGAGGCAAAGAGCAACACAAAAAAGACCAGGAGGCCGCCCACGATCGGCAGGGCATCCGGCAGGTC
>DBFCNY010000066.1:0-12812 GCA_048298285.1 Collinsella sp. | reverse complement strand
GGTCGGGACCATGGTGGTCTCGGAGCCCTTGACCTGGACGCCCTGCTCCTCGAGCGCCTTGGAGACAGCCATGACCTCGTTGGCAGTAGTCCAGACGATCCACTCCTCGCCGGCGTCCTCGTAGTCCTCGCCGCCGGCCTCGGCGATGGCCATCATGAACTCATCCTCGTCACCGGCAGCACCGTTGGCGATCATGGTCTCCTTCTTGGCGTTCTCGTCCAGGATCTCCTTGGCGACGACGATCTGGCCCTTGCGCTCAAACTGGAAGGCGACGGAGCCGGAGGTGCCCAGGTTGCCACCAGCGTGGGAGAAGGCGGAACGGACATCAGCAGCGGTACGGTTGCGGTTGTCGGTCAGGCAGTCGACGTAGACGGCGACACCGGCGGGACCGTAGCCCTCGTACACGATGTTCTCGTAGACGGCGGCGTCGGCACCCGAACCAAAGGCCTTATCGATAGCGGACTTAATCTTGTCCTTAGGCATGGACTGAGCCTTAGCCTTGGCAACGGCAGCGGCGAGGCTGGCGTTGTTCTCGGGCAGCGGGTCGCCGCCGAGACGGGCAGCAACGGTGATGTTGCGGCTGAGCTTGGAGAAGAGGGCGGAACGCTTGGCGTCCTGCGCGCCCTTACGATGCTTGGTTGTGGCCCACTTAGAGTGTCCGGACATACGTGTCTCCTATCGGTTTCGACCTAAAGCCCAGCGCGAATGCTCGGGCAATATAAACAAACGTCGTTATGATATACCTACCGGCCTGCAAGATAAACCCCAAAATGAAGGCGTCGTGATGATGCAGCCCCTTGGCACAAAGCAACCTGACCCCAATGCGCCAATCTTTGGTTAGGTCCACAGGCGGTCGCTGCGGGTGATCGTGGCGCCGATGGCGAAAGGCATGCATGCAATGACCGGGTACAGGTAGCGCATGTAGGTCGACCCGTTGCATGGACCAATCAGGCACACAGCGAGCACACCCAGCAGCGGTATCCAGATGGCCAGCGCGCGCCACGAATGGCGGCGCAACAGGTAGACCACCACGACGATCATGATCCACACGTAGGTGGCCGAGCTCATGGTGAGCGAGATAAACGGAATGCGCTGCACCGCCACGCGGTACAGGTTAATCAGGTGGTCGCACCAGCGCACGGCTTTGCTGTCGACCGGATGGAAGTCAAAGTACTTGAGGTTATCGGGCTTCGCCATGATCTCGGCACTGCGCGCCGTGCTGTAGACCCACGCATCGCGAGCGCTCGGATAGAAGTACCCGTAGTAGTTATTGACGAGTGCCGAGATATAGCACTCGGGGTCCTTTTTGAACATCTGGGCCCACACCTTAAAATAGGCCTTGATGTTCTCCTGCGAGGCGTACTCATTGAAGCAGTTTTTGACAGCGTCCGACTTATCCGGGTTGTAACGGCGGCCCAGATTCTCGTACTTGAGCACACGGTCGATCACGGCACGCTCTTCGTCGGTCACCAAGCCGTCGCAAGGAGCCTCCACGATGGTGCCGTCCTCCTTAACCGTGGGGTTGACACCCGAGTTGAGGCCGTCGTGCTTTTGGACGAAACGAGCCGTCTGCTGGAACGGAATCGAGAGGATTTCGCGCTTGGAACCAGGCGTGATGTCGTGCGCCGGCATAAAGACCTTGGTGAAGTACATATTGGAGGCAAGACAGAGCGCAAGCACCGCAAGAACGCCCACCCAGCGGAAACGCGGGATGGCGCCCGAAGGCTCAGCACCAGCCTGTTTGGCCGCACGACGAGCCACATGCACGTCCCATGCGCAAAGCGCCGCCGCGATTACGCATGCCGCCAGGGGAAACACCAGGCCGCCGTTACGCAGAAACGTGGAGCCCATGGCGCCCAGAGCAAGCAGCAGCCAGTCGTGGCGCGCAAAGAGCACGGGCCTCTGTTCGCCCGCACGCTCGGCATTGGCATCGCGACGGGGCAGGCCGCATGCCACGAGCTTCACGGTCTGCACCAACAGCACCAAAAACGCGTCGGCAAACAGCACATCTTTGGTAAGCAGGGCCGCGTAGTTGGAGAACATGGGCATAAACACAAAGAACAGCAAGATTACGCCGCGGACCGGCAGGCTCACGCCCAGCTTGCGCAGCGACGAGATGGAATAGGCCATGCAGGCGGCCGTAATGACGAACTGAGCGCAGGTGTAGATGGCAAGACCTGCGTTGGCGCTGTTAAACAGTGAAAGCCCCAACTGGACGCACGAACCGATGATAGCCGTATGCACCACGGGGTGATGTCCGTTGAGCAACACATTGGGATTGAGCAGACGCAAGTAGTCACTCGTGCCGTTGGGGTAGTTGAACCACTGGCGAATCTGCGCACCCGTATCTCCCATAAAAAGGCCGGGCAGCGAAGCGATGAGCGTGGGCGCCCAGGCGATCATAAGCACCAGGAAGGGCCCGGCAAAGGGATGGACCGAGAGCACTGCGTGAGCCACACGCCATACGCGGCCAAAGTGCGCTTCGGAAAACGGAATGCGCCGAGAGCTCAGCCAATCTAGACACTCAAAGGTAAGGTAGAGGGCAACGACCGCCAAGAGCATCCAGCCCACACCGCCTATCCAGGCGCAGATGATGCGGGCCTTGTCGCCGAGCACGATCTCGGCCGAATCGGTGAGGTCGTAGCTGCGGCCAAACACCATGCAGACGGCAAAGAACAGCGACGGAAGGATCACCGAGGGACGCCAAGCGTCGCCGCGGCCAAAGAATACGTAGCGAAACGGCAGCGTGAGCAGGCAGGCAAGCGCAAGCAGCATGACCGCGTCGGTATGGCCGGCAAACGAGAGGAGCACCTCGTAGCACACGTACAGCATGCCCGAGGCTTTGGGGTCAATCGCCAAGACTGCGTTGCTCGACACCGGGGAGGGATCGATGGAAAACGCCGTGGTCGCCAACAGCGCGAGCAAAAATGCGATGAGCGTCTGCTTGGCGGGGTAGCGCTTAAACCAGACGATGCGGGCAGCGTCGCGCGCAGCCGTTGTGGAGAGGTCGGAATCCTTCACAGTCCGAAAGCCTTTCTAGAAACCTATCAAACTCGGCAAGACCACCACAAAGGTGCCTGTCCCCTTTGTGGTGGCCTTGGTTAGGCGTCGAGGTAGATGCGCTGGGGGCGATTGCGGTGTCGGGCGAAGATGATGAGCGCCAGACCGGCGATCACGAGCGGCAAACTCAGCAGCTGGCCCATGGTGATGACGCCGCCCAACAGATAACCCAGCTGGGCATCGGGCACGCGCACGAACTCAACGAGAAAGCGGACGATGCCGTACCCCATCACGAACACGCCCATAAACGTACCCTGGGGCAGTAGCGGCTTTTTGCGGCTGAGCACCTGCAAAATACAGAAGAGTACGACGCCCTCAAGAAACGCCTCGTAGAGCTGGGAGGGATGGCGCGGCATATCGCCCGCAGTGCCGCCAAAGACCACGCCCCAGGGCAGATCGGTCGGCTTGCCCCACAGCTCTCCGTTGACAAAGTTGGCA
Source organism: Collinsella sp. (assembly GCA_048298285.1). Classification (GTDB taxonomy): domain Bacteria; phylum Actinomycetota; class Coriobacteriia; order Coriobacteriales; family Coriobacteriaceae; genus Collinsella. The sequence goes on along the minus strand of DBFCNY010000066.1, from coordinate 9,314 downwards.
CAACGGCCCAGGCACAAGGCCAGCGGCGCGCCTATGACGGCAAGGTCTGCCAAAGTCCATGCGTCGAGCTTATACATGCGGCACACGAGCACGCCGCCGATGATGCCGCCCACCAGGCCGCCATGGAAGCTCATGCCGCCTTCATTGGTGGCAAAGATCTCGAGCGGATGCGCCCAGTAGTAGCCGTCGCCGTAAAAGATGACGTAGAACAGGCGCGCACCGATAATGAGGCCAAAGACCACGCCGACCACGACACTCGTCAGGTCATCAATCGTGATGTTAAAGCCCCAGCGACGCTGTGTGCGGTACATGACAACCGCCGTGAGCAGGGCGCCGACCACATAGGCCAGACCATACCAGTAAATCGTGATAGGCCCCGCCGAAATCGCGACGGGATCAAGCATATGGTAGAAGTCGTTGAGCATGTCGACCCTCCTACTCCCTACATACAAATGCGGCCGCGGGCCTTACGCTCGCAGCCGCATATTTGGGCGTAACGTCTATGCGGAGCGTACCGTCCGCAGCTTTCGCATCTTAGAACGGCGCGTACTCGTCGTACAGGTCGTCGGTCTCGCCGGAGGCATTGACCTGCTCGACACGGGTAACGCCGGGCACGTGCTCCTTCAGGATACGCTCGATGCCCATAGACAAGGTCAGCGAGCTCATGGGGCAGCCGGCGCAGGCGCCCTGCAGCTCCAGCTTGACGACGCCCTCGTCGTCGACGCCCACATACTCCATATCGCCGCCATCGGCCTGCAGGTTGGGACGAATCTCTTCAAGAACCTTCTTAAGCAGCTCTTCGTTAACAGCCACAGGGGCTCCTTTCTCACAATAACGCGGGCACGCCCGCGGACAGAAGCTATGTTACTACAGCCATGTACCCGCTCACGAGCCGTCCATGCGCGCAGACGCGACTTTCACGAGTAGTCAATTTGGGACGGGGCTCTTTGAGCTGCGTTCGTCGTCAGATAGCGACAACGCATGATTACTGTCGAGCCTGTCCCCCGGTACCAATCTGAACATCGACGATGACCTGGCGGTAGCTGATGCCACAGGAGTCGAGGATGCGGCGGCTGATGCGTCCGTCATCGGTGTCGGCGTACTTGTTGTCCAGGTAGACAACCTCGCCCACGCCCACCTGAGCCAAAATCTTGGCGCAGTCGTGGCACGGGAACAGCGTGACGTAGACCGTGGAACCCTCGAGGTCCTTGAGCGAGCCACGGTAGTTGAGCACGGCGTTGGCCTCGGCATGGACCACGTAGTTGTGCTTGTCCTGCAGCGGGTCGTCGCTCGTACCCCACGGAAAAAAGTCGTCGTTGAGCGCCGAGGGTGTACCGTTGTAGCCCACCGAAAGGATGCGGTGGTTGGTGTTGGCGATGCACGCACCCACCTGCGTGTTGGGGTCCTTGCTGCGGCGCTGCGCGGCGATGGCCACGCTCATAAAGAACTCGTCCCAGCTAATGACGTCCAGGCGCTTGCCTGACGAAGTTTGATGAAGATCGTCCGACATGGCAGACACCTCCGTAATCGCAATAGTTTGACCCATTGTAGCAGGTGAAAGGTGAGGGCGTTTGTCCCGCCGGCGCCCTCACTTTTACACGCGGCGGGGCTTTTGGTTGATGTGGTAGAGCTCGGCGAGTCCTCGCAACGTCAGCGCGTCGTCGACCGTCAGGCTATGGCCGACAAGGGCCGCGAGCGCCTCGGCGTCGTCGCCGGTAATGACGATGGGCACATCGCCCTCCCCCGCAGCCTTGGTCGCGCGCATCTCGGCGAGCACCATGTCGAGCATGCCGTCGATGCGTGCCACCTCGCCCAAGACCACGCCCGAGCGCATGGCCTCGCGCGTGTTGCGGCCGATCACATGCGTGGGCGCCGAAGGCTCGACCTGCGGCAGACGCGCCGCAGCGGCCGAGAGCGAGCGGGCGCCGAGCGCCAGACCCGGCGCGATGACGCCGCCCACAAAGGTACCGCACGCGTCGATGACCTCGATATTGGTCGTAGTGCCCAGGTCGATCACGATGCACGGAGAGCCGTAAACGGCCCGGGCCGCCACGGCGTCGGCGATGCGGTCGGGGCCGATCTCGGCCGGGTCGTCGTAGTGGACGGGCATGCCGGTCTTAAGTCCCGGCCCCACCGTGAGCACGCGCCCCGTGCAGATGCGGGAAAGCGCCGTCTTCCACGGGCGCTCGAGCGCCGGCACCACGCAGCTCAGCACTGCGGCCGCGGGAACGAGTGCACCCGGCATGCCCGCATCGGCCGCTAGCGCGGCCATGACTTGAGCGAGACGCATGCGCGCCTCGTCTGCTGTGATGCTCGACGGCGTCGTGATCTCGCACGTCGCAAGCGGGCATTCCTGCGCCGCGGCCGAATCCTCGGCAAACAGGCCAAAGCGAATGAACGTGTTGCCCACGTCGACCGTCAATATATATGCGCACCCATTAAGCATCGTCGGCGCTCCTTTCGTCTGCCCAGCAGTATATCGCCTACCTAAACCAGTCATCCCGAAATGACTAGCTTGCGGTTATACTGGTGCGCGGTCGCGCGCGAGCTCACGCGGCGGCCCTTGGTAACCCGACTTCCCGCGCCGTATCCGTAGCGGCGCTCCCGGGGGAAGCGGATATACGCAAAGGAGTTCTATATGAGCAATCCCTCGAACCGCGCTTCGATGCGCGGGCAACTCACGCTGCGCGGCGTCGTCATCGGCGTCCTTGGCTGCGTGATTATCACGGCAAGCTCGGCCTACACCGCCCTCAAGATGGGCGCTCTCCCCTGGCCGATCGTCTTCGCTGCCGTCATTTCGCTGTTCTTCCTTAAGCTCATGGGCAACGCCAGCCTCAACGAGGCCAACGTCACCCACACCATCATGTCCGCGGGCGCCATGGTCGCCGGCGGCCTGGCGTTTACCATCCCGGGCGCCTGGATGCTGGGATATGCCGACCAGATCAGCTGGCTCGACATGTTTATCGTGGCACTCGCCGGCACCATCCTGGGCCTGCTGGCCACCGCGCTCATCCACCGTCACTTTATCGTGGACGCCGCGCTTGAGTTCCCCACCGGCAACGCCGCAGCTCAGACCCTGCGCGCAACCGAGGCCGGCGGCAAAACCGGCAAGCAGCTCTTTGGCTCCATGGCCATCGCCGGCATCTACAGCGTGCTGCGCGACGCTCTGGGCGTGGTGCCCAGCATGCTGTGCACGCTCAATATCCCCGGCGTGACCTTTGCCATCTACAACTCGCCCATGCTGCTCTCCGTCGGCTTCCTTGTGGGCTTCGCCCCCGTCGCGTTCTGGTTTGCCGGCGCGCTGCTGGGCAATTTTGGCATCATCGTCGGCGGCACCGCTGCCGGTCTGTTTGACGTTATGACCGCACAGGGCATTGTTAAGTCCCTGGGTATGGGCCTCATGATGGGCTTTGGCGTCGCCGTCGTCCTCAAGGACATCCTGCCGCAGGTCGCCGGTATCGTCCGCGGCCTCGCCGCCGACAGCTCCACCGACACCGACGAGCAGTCGCTCATCTCGGGCTCCCTTAAACTCGACGCCGGTATCATCGGCCTGGGCGCTGCCGCCATCGCCGTGATCATCGCCATCGTGCTCGACCTTGGCCCCGTCCCGGCCGTCATCGTCACGCTGTTCACCTTTGTCACCACCATCATGAGCGCGCAGAGCTGCGGCCAGACGGGCATCGACCCCATGGAGATCTTCGGCCTCATCGTCATGCTCATCGTTGCCGCCTTCGCGCAGCTCGCTCAGGTCAAGCTGTTCTTTATCGCCGGCATCGTGGCCGTAGCGTGCGGCCTTGCGGGCGACGTCATGAACGACTTCAAGGCCGGCGCCGTGCTGGGCACCAACCCGCGTGCACAGTGGGTCGGCCAGGCCATCGGCGGCATCGTGGGCGCCCTGGTCGCTGCCGCCGTCATGGTCGCGCTCGTCACCGCCTATGGTCCGGACGCCTTCGGCCCCGACAAGAGCTTTGTGGCCGCGCAGGCAAGCGTGGTCGCCACCATGGTCTCGGGCATCCCGAGCGTGCCGTGGTTTGCGGGCGGTTTTATCGCCGGCATCGTCATGTACTGGCTCGGCATTCCGGCCATGATGATCGGTCTGGGCGTGTACCTGCCGTTCTACATGTCGCTCACGGCCTTCTTGGGCTCCTGCGTCAAGCTCGCCTACGACAAGTGGGCTGCACACCGCGACGCCGCCGCCGGTCTTTCGGACGAGGAGAAGGCCGCCAAGGATGCCGCCTTCCAGGAGCAGGGTCTGGTTGTCGCCAGCGGCCTGCTCGGTGGCGAGTCTATCGTCGGCGTTATCCTGGCGTTTGTCTCCGTGGGTCTGAGCCTGCTGGGCTAAGCTGAGCAGCTGCTCGACAGCAACCATATTGTCTACGATTTGCTCGGTCGGCAGCTTTCGCGGCTACCGACCGAGCTTTTTGATACCACCGCAAAGAAAGGCCGGCGCGCTGCGTATGACAGCGCGCCGGCCTTATCGGTTGAGTTATCGAGTCGGCCTCGCGACGAATTGCGGTATGTCGCGAGGCCAGCGCTCAATACGCTACATCTGCTTGCGACGACGATCGCTCAGCGTCACGCCCGCGGCAACGAGCGTAATGCCGCCGATGACGAACACCTCGCCCGCAAGCGCGGAGTTGTCGCCGGTCTGGGCAAGCGCGCCCGACGCAGCCTTCTTCTTAGCGGCAGGGGCCTTTGCAGCAGCCTGCGTAACCTGAGGCTTAGCCTGCGGCTCGGCCTTGGGATGATACTTGTCGTACTCGGCCTGTGCAGCAGCCAGGGCGTCCTTGGCATCGCCGAGTTCTGCCAATGCGGCGGCATAAGCGTCGTTGGCATCGGACAGCTTGGCATCGGCATCGCTCAGGGCAGTCTTGAGGCCCGCAGCGGCATCGACGGCGGACTTGTATCGAGCGTAGGCGGCATTCAGCTTGGTCAGCTTATCGTTGCCCGTCGTGCCCGCGGCAAGGGAGGCCTTGTGGTCGACGGCCTCAAGATCGGCCTTGAGCGCCTCGTCGCCGGCAAGCTCGGCCTTGGCCTTGATGATATCGAAGTTCGCATCGACAACGGCCTTGTTGGCGGCCTCGAGCTGCTTTTGGGCATCGGCGACACCGGCAACGGCGGCATCATAGGCGGCCGTGGCGTCGTCGACCGCCTTCTGGGCGCCGGCGAAGCGCTCGAAGGCCTTGTTTGCGCGGGCCAGCTCGCCCTCGGCGGCCTTGACCTTCGCCTGTGCGTCGGACACGGCCTGCGTCTTGGCGGCAACTGCCTGCTTGGCATCCGAAAGAGCGGTCGCGGCGTGTGCGCCTGCGGCTTGAGCCTTATCTACGCCAGCCTGAGCGGCGTCGTCGGCCTTCTTGGCCCCGTCAAGCGCGCCCTGCTTGCTCGCAAGGTTCGCATTAGCGGCATCGCGCTTGGCAGTAAGGTCCTTGACCGAAGCCGTGGCATTGTCATACGCCTCGTTGGCCTTATCGGACTTTGTCTTGGCGGTATCGTAATCGCCCTGTGCCTTCGCCTTGCGGGCGGAAGCCTTGGAGGCGTTCGTCTGGCATTCGGTGAGCTTGGAGTTAGCGTCGTCAAGTGCGGCCTGCGCGACGGTCGCCTCGTCCTTGGCGGCGTTGAGATTTGCCCTAGGAGTTTCGATGTCAACATTCTTCAAATTGACATCGGCAGCGCCATATGCCGCCTTCGCGATAGCGGTGGCCTCTTGCGCAGCTTCATAGTCGCTCTTGGCAGCAGCAACGTTACCGTTCGCTTCATTCGCGGCACTCTTGGCAGCATCGAGGGATGACTCCGCAGAGCCAAGCGCATCGTTTTTCACATCGAGCGCCTTCCGTGCTGCCGCAAGTTGATCTTGCAGCTGCGCCAGCTGCGCCTTCTGCGCGGCGGTACCACCGGCATGATAAACGGAGTCTACGTACGTGTTTACCAGGTTCTTGAACTCGTCAACCGTAAAATCGCCTTCGGCCCAGTTTCCCTGATAAATTGAAACAGGACTGGGTGCACCGTCATCCTCGGGCGTTGAGCGGTTGCCATCCTTACCGTAGCCGACGGCGAACCCAAAGGAATTAGCACCTGAATCAATAAAGTTCTCATAGTGGCCGGTGTTGCTATAGTCACCCCTGTCATAGTCACGCTTTTCCGCAGTATACCAACCGATAAACGGCCAATCATCGCCGTACTTGTCGCCGTTATCGAAGGATATTTCCCAATCTTTAGGATTATCTGACCCCTTGTAGGCGCCAGCACGTCCGGCAAGGTTTTCGTTATAGGACATATAAAAGCCCTCGCCGCTGTTCCCCGCGTGGTCCCAAACATTCGACGAATAGCAAACATCGAGCGCCGACTGCGCCATAGAGACAATGCTGACCTTCATGTCACTCAAGCCATTTGCGCGACGAATTCCATTGACGGCATTCATGTAGGTCAAGGTATTCTGCAGATTCACGAGCGAAAAAGCATTGTCAGCGTCAGATGCATCCAAGTTGACATAGTCGTCATACCATGCCGCCTTGCTAGCAGACCCATCAAGTAACTTCGCCGCATCGCTCGCGTTGGCACGCTGAGCAGCAGTAAACGACGTACTACTTGCGATGTGATTCATAAAGCCAAGCAGGCCAGCCTTGACAGCATCCGTATCCACCGTCATGTTTGCTTTTAGCTCAGAAATCTGCTGCTCAAGAGCTTTGACGTTTGCGCTGGCCGTGTTGTATTCATCATTCGCTTTGTTGTAGTCGCTGGTAGCATTCTCAAGAGCGCTTTTCTTCTGCTTTGCGACCTCTGCTAGACGGTCGTACTCTGTCTTCTTGTCGGCCTCGGTCTGCTGAGCTTGCTCGTAAGCAGCCTTGGCGGTGTTGTATTTGCTGGTCAAATCACCGAGTTTGCCGTTGGCTTCGTCGTATGCAGTCTGCGCTGACGAAACGGCAGCGTTGGCGGCGTTGACCTTTTCCTGCGCGGCGCTGGCATCAGTCTGTGCGGCCTGGAGGTTCGTTTGTGCGGTGGCGTCGGCAGCCTTCGCGGCATCAAGCTCGGTCTGCGCGTCCTTGAGCTCACCGGCAGCAGCTTCCTTGGCGGCCTCAAGCGCTTTTAGATCGATGCCCGTGCCCGAGATGGCGGCATCGAGCGCTTTCTGGGCGTCGTTCAGCTTATCCTGGGCGTTGCCGCACGCGGTGGTCGCAGCGGCAAGGGCATTGGCGGTCTCCTGCTTCTTGGCCTGGGCAGTCGTCAGAGCAGACTCGGCATCACTCTTTGCCTGCTCAGCATTGTCGGCGGCGGTCTTAGCGGCATCGAGCTCACCCTCGGCCGTCTTCACATCGGCATTCGCCGCATTGAGCTTGGCCTGCGCGTCCTCGACGGCCTTCTTGGCGGCCTCGTACTCGTCCATACCCATGGCCTCGAGCTTGGCCTGCGCATCGTCGAGGGCCTTCTTGGCCTCATCCTGCTTTGCCTTGGCGTCCTTGAGCGCCTGGGTCTTATCCTCGACACTCTTGTTGGCCTGATCGAGCTGATCGTTCAGGTCGCCCAGCTTCTTCTGCTGCTGCTCGGCCTTGTCAACAGCCGCCTTAAGCTCGTCGATCTTCTCCTGAAGCGCGGCTGCCTCGGCCTCGTTCTGCTCGGCGGCGTTATCGGTCACGGCCTGCGAGGCCTGATTCTTTTGCTGCTGCGCCTGCTTTTGAGACTGGCCCGCCGCGTCGGCTTTCTTCTGGGCGGCATCGTAGGCGGCCTGAGCGTCCTTGAGCTGCTTTGCCGACTCCTCGGCCAACTGGGCAGCCGTCTTTACGACCGCCTGGTTACCGGTGGCAACGGTGTTCTCGATAGCGCTGTCGCCCTTCGTGGCGTCACCGTTATCTGCCGTCGGTGCGGCGATTGCCGCCAGCGGCGACATGAGCGGCTGAGCGATGAGGCCCGCCGTCAAAACGGTTGCGACGGCGCGGTTGGCAACGCCCTTGACGTTGACGGCCTTGGCCCGAGGCTCAAAGTGCTGTGGGATATAGTTTGCCATGGCTTTCTCCCTTTGACACGGATGTATCCATACGCCTCAAAATGTAGGAGCTGATTTTTGAATTCTGTTGCGCAACATTGGTCACCAGCGGATTTTTTGAAATTCACGCTCTCGTGCTTCACAGTTTCGTCACATTTGAAGGAGCTGGTGCATCATATTCTCGCGGGATGGAATTGAGCCTGTGATTTGCATTTGCTCCCGTGTCATCCGCCCTATCGGATTCCGCATCCAACAGACACCCCGCCCGCCACGGTGTAGAGTTAGGACAACGGGCGCGTTGCGCGGACCGCGCTGGAACGAGGTGGACATGGAACTCGACAAACAACAGATCAAGCGACTGCGCGAGCGTCATCATCGGCGTCACGGCATCCGCCCCGCTCATAGCGAAGCCATGGAAAACATCACCCGCTTCCTCAAGCGCGCATTCAACATTCGCGAGGGACGCGCGCCCTATCACGTGATCCGCAAGCGTTTTGTAAACGGCGCGCGTCTGACTGGCTCTCACCTGTGTATCCTCATCATCGCCATGCTCATCGCAAGCATCGGCCTCGATATCGATTCGGACATCGCCATCGTGGGCGCCATGCTCATCTGCCCGCTTATGGGATCGATCCTTGCCATGGCATACGGCATCGCCACGCTCGACCGCGAGATTACCGTCGAAGCCATCGCCAGCCTTGCGCTGCAGATGGCCTTTTGCCTGGTCACGTCCACGTTGTACTTTAAGCTCTCGCCCCTTGGCACCGCCACGGCCGCCATCGTCGACAACTCGACGCCCACCGTGTGGGACCTTGCCGTCGCGCTCGCGGGCGGCTTTGCGGGCGGCCTGGGCAACTCGCGCGACCAGGAACCCGCCACGCTCATCGCCGGCGTGGCCGTGGCAACCGCGCTCATGCCGCCTCTGTGCGCGGCGGGCTATGGCATCGCCATCGCAAGCGGGTCGCTGTTTCTCTCGGCGCTTTACGAGTTTGGCATCAACGTGGTCTTTATCGCACTCGCGGCCGAAGCCGTATTACTTATCTTGCGCGTGCCGCTCAAGCGCGACCTCAACGGCGACGGCATTGTAACCGCCGAAGAAGATGCCGAGGTCGACGAGCTATCGCGCAAGGTGCGCCGCCGCATCATTGTGGGTACGGTAGTCTTTGCCATCCCCTGCATCGTTATGACGGCGGGGTCTATTGGCTCGGCGCAGACCGGCGTGCAGGACGGCTACGGTGTCACCGAAACTACGCGCGAACTTGCCGCGGTGCTGCCGGGCTTTAAGGATTACACCGTCGCCGTCGAGACCTCAGCTGCCGAGGGCGAGGAAGAGGGC
>DBFCNY010000065.1:0-4363 GCA_048298285.1 Collinsella sp. | reverse complement strand
GCGTAGCGACGCCGGCGGGAGCGGCCATCTTCATGAGGTTCTGGCGCATGGTGTTGGACGCCACGTCGTCGTTGGCGACGAGGATGAGGTTGGAGCCCAGGGTGGAGTTCCACTGGGTGGCAACCTGACCATGAACCAGTCGGTTATCGATGCGGGTAAGAAGAATGTTGGGTTCTGCCATGTTGATCAGCTTCCTTTCGTTATTTGCTGACGACAGTTACTTGATCTCCTGAATCGCGTAACGCGAAACATCTACGACGGCTCCGGATCGGACTTTGATCTGGACCTTCTCGCCTTCGATGCCTTTGACGGTTCCGTAGATACCGCCGGCGAAAAGAACCTCTTGACCCGGCTTGAGCTCGGTGTGCAGCTCCTTGAAGTACTTCTGCTTCTTCTTCATGTTGATTTGCGACCAGATGGTGTAAATCAAGCCCATGATGACAAGCAGGCCTAAAAGGGCGACCGAGGAGCTCAGGACGTTGGCTCCGAAATCGGCCATTAGATGCCGTCCTCGTCGCCGAAGATATCCTCTTCGTCGGAGCCGGCAACGGATGCGACCGTCTGGGCGGTGATGCCCGTCTGGCCAACGGTCACGGCCTGCTCGCCAAGCTCGGCGAGCGTGGCGTTGCCGCGGAGGAACAGAAGCTCAATAACCATGGGAAGGTTGGTGCCGGTCAGAACCTCGACGTTGTCGACATCCTGGGCAATCATCATCGCCTGGTTGAACGGGGTGCCACCAAGCAGGTCGGTAAAGACGAGCACGCCATCGCACTCCTCGCGCATGGCGGTAATAGCGGCGCGGAGATCCTCACCGTAGGAAGCAGCCTGGTCGCCCTCAAAAGGAACGACGGTAAAAGCGGGCTGGTCGCCAGCAACCATAGCGATAGCGCTTGCGAGGCCGGGTGCGAACTGTCCATGACCGGTAAGAATAAAGCCAACCATTCAAATTTCCCTTCCGAAGGTGTGTACGATCTGAGTCCGATGATTTTCGGAAGCCAGCGGGCGCTCGCCCTTAAAGCTTCTTAGAAAGCGTACTTTGAAGACCAGTGGTTTCTAAACTGGTAGCAACCACGTGACGTGTTGTTGTCACTATATCACCCCAAAAGAGGTCGCTTTCGTTGATTCATACGGTAAAACGTTTTTGCACCGCTCACGGTGATAAATCGACCGTTTACCGGTCGTTAACACTTCTACCTGCGGTTTTGAAACCGTTTCGAAATGTTTTGGCAAAAGATCGGATCTTTTCCTGTGTCTAAACAACGCAGGGCGGCTAAAAATAGCGTGTAGAAAAATTGCAGGTCATTGTGAAGATATGTGAATTGGTCTTTTTGACTTAATACCAGTTAGAACCAGTTTTGAGATTATCGGTGAACGGTAGTTTTCGACCGTTCACCGGTTACTTGCAATCGTTTGCAGTTGTTTTCCCAGATGAATTAGGGAACCCGATGAAGCACTTGTGCGATCACAGGAAGTTTTGGCATTTATCCTCATCCCCCGCGCGCCAAACTCCGGCATCCAAAACGAGCTAATAGCTCACGCTAATCGTTTTCAATCATTACTTGCTCAGTATCCGTAATTATTTATCGTTTATCGTTAATTCTGATAAGATACAAGTATCATCCAAAACGCCGATTGGAGGGGTTATGGTCCATCGAAACGCGTCTTTATCGAATGAAACCATCAGCCGCGAACAGACGGTAGCCAAACTGAGGAAGCTCGCTCGCATCTGCAAATGGGCCACGATCTGCATTACCACCGCGCTCGCTCTGGGGCTCCTCGCAGTCATTGCGATTGACCTTCTACTCATATTGCCTGGCCTCTCCCAAGGCTCGTGTCTCCAATCCGTAGAACTTCAAGCCGGCGAAGGGCCGTGCCTTGCTATCGTCGGTACCGATGCGCAGGCCCCACTTATGCTCGTCGCACACGATGGTCACACTGCCATAGGGAGCCTCTTGATGACATGCCTCGCGCTTACCATCGCGATAAGCGTGCGCAGGCTTTTCTTCAACATTGAAAAGGAAGGCAGGCCCTTTGACCTTGAATGTAACCAGACACTTCGTCGAGTAGGACATTTATTCCTTATCGGCGGCGTTGCCGTGAGGCTTCTTGGCGCCGTAATCACGGGAATGATACTCTCGGGATTTGGCGGCAGCTTTACCGATGCGTTCGTCGGCCAGTTATTCGAGCCCTCCATGCTCTTTGCAGGCCTGATTATTTGCCTGATTGCCAGCATCTTCCGCTACGGGTATATCCTGCAAAAACAAGATGACGAGTTGCTCTAGGGGGAATCCATGATTATTCTGCGGCTCGACCGCATGCTTGCCGAACGCAAGATCTCATCCAAAGAGCTTGCGGAACGCGTGGGCATCTCCCAGGTCAATATGTCACGCATTAAGACGGGCAAGGTTTCTGCCATACGTTTTTCAACTCTTGACGCGATATGTCGGGCACTCGACTGCCAACCGGGCGATGTACTGGAATATATATCCGACGATGAAGCCGATAGCCTTTTTGGACTTAAAGATGAATAGCCATAATTAAGCCGCCAATCACGCCCTCAACGCAAAAAGTCCGCCAGAACGACTTCCGTACTGGCGGACTTTCTGCTGTCTATCGGCTAGATGCTCGATGAGCCGTGCGACTCTTTACGCAAACAGGCCGTAGATGCTGATGTTGGCCTTGGCGTAGAGGCCGTTAGCGTACTCGGTCCACTTGGAGCTGGCGCTCGAAGCCTGCGAGGAATACTGCTGATAAGCAGTGTAGTAGGCGGTCATGGCCTGCTTATAGGTAGCGCTATCGGCCGTAAAGGCATCGTCAGCGAAGGCCTTGGCATAGGTGCTATCGGCGTCCTTCCAGGTGCCCTTTGAGCTATCCCACTCATCGCCGGCAAGGTTGATGATGTAGTCGGCGTAGTCCTTGCTCGCGGTCTCCTCGTTGCCGTCAGCAGGCTCAGTCGGAGCGGTCGGCATGCTTGCGGAGCTATCGCCCACCTTCTTCTTGTAGAGCTTCTGCAGCGTCGCGGACTGACGGACGATCTGCTTGGCCTGGTCCTTGGACACGCCGTACTGCTTGGCCATGGTCTTGTAGTCGGAGGTGCCGATGGAATCCTCGGCGTACTGCTTCATCTCCTTAGAAGAGACGGTAATGCCCTCGTCCTCGGCAGCGTCCAGCAGAATCTGGTTGCGCACGTAGGACAGGATAACGTCGGCAGACGGAGCGGTGTAGTTGCCGTCGTCGCCCTTGACGGTATCGAGGCTGTACTGGCTCTCGATGGCCTCACGCGCGGTGATGTCGCTCTTCTTGCCGTTGTAGCTATAGCTTGCCACGGTCGAATCGAGCTGGTCCTCGGTGAGGGTCGCCGAGCCGACGCCCTTGCCGCCAAAACCACCGTTACCGATAAAGAAGCCGACCACGGCGGCAATCACGACGGCGACCACAAAGGCGGCAATCATCGTCTTCTTGTGCTTGCAAGCATGGTTGTCCACGTCGGAGTCGTCGTCCTCGTCCTGCTCCTCGGGCATCAGATTCTCGTCGGCGGCGTCCGCGGCGATCTTTGCCTCCAGGCGAGCGTCCTCCTCCTCGGCGGTCGTGCCGGCGGCAATATGTTCGGCAGACGTGCCGGCGACCAGGTCGATCTTCTCGTCCTCATCACCGTCGGGGCCTTCGCCGCGCTCGATGATCTGGATGCCGTCGATCTCGTCCTTCTCGTCCTTCTTTTGAATCAGACCCATATCAGTTACTCCTTGTTAGGAAACATAGTCCTCAATAGAATACGCCCGACAGAGCGCCGGGCGTATTGATTCTTAGGTTATACGCAAACACTTAAGTACTATTTAGGCGTTTGCAGACTGCATGTCTTAGGCCAGATGTGCGATAACGGCATCGGCAAAGGCCTGCGTACCCACCGCGCCCTCGACAGAACCGGTCTGGGCACGACGTACGTCGCCGGTAACTAGCTTACCCTCGTCGAGCGTGGCAGACACGGCGGCGCGGATACGATTGGCCGCATCATTCTCGCCCAGATGATCGAGCATCATAGCCGCAGACAGGATCTCGGCCGTGGGGTTGGCGATATCCTGGCCCGCGATATCGGGCGCGGAGCCGTGCGTTGCCTCAAAGATGGCGCAGTCGGCACCGATGTTGGAACCCGGGGCCATGCCCAAGCCACCCACCAGGCCAGCACACAGGTCGCTGACGATATCGCCGTACAGGTTGGGCAGCACCAGGACATCGAAGTCGTTGGGGTTCTGGACCAGACCCATGCAGGTGGCGTCGACGATCTTGTCGTTGAACTCGATATCGGGATAGTTGGCGGCCACCTCTCGCGCCACGCGCAGGAACAGGCCGTCGGTCGCCTTCATGA
>DBFCNY010000064.1:0-7470 GCA_048298285.1 Collinsella sp. | reverse complement strand
GCATCACCCACATGCCGCCGCCGTCGCACGGCAGCAGCACGCCCGACAGCCCCAGCGCCCGGGCGACCTCCTCGGCCTTGGCGTTGGGCGCGGCCTCGGACGAGGTCCGGTACCAGAGGTTCACCTCGGAGTTGCACTGCGTGCCGAACTGCGCGGTCGGCAGGTCGTAGGTGATGTAGGGCATCTTCGCCTCGCCCGGCACCGCCGAGTCGCGGTACACGGGCAGCCCGAAGCCCTCGAGCCACGCCTGCAGCACTGCCGCCTTAGTCGCCATCCGGCACCTCCCACTCCTCCGCGCTGCACTGGCCGAAGCTGAACGACGCGCAGCACGGCGCGGCGCCGTCGTCCGCGTTCGACGTGCAGCGGAATACCTGCCCGTCGAACGCACGCTGGAAGAGGTCGCCGTACCGCAGCGGCTCGTCGGTGGTCACGGTGTAGACGTTCCTCACGCCGTCGTGCTCCGCGATGCGCGAGGCCGTCGAGCTGTCGCGCACGATCGCCGCCGTGAAGCCGTCGCCGACGGCGAGGACGGTCTTGAAGCCGCCCTCGCCGTCAGGCTCGGTCTTTGCGACGAGCCTCGCGCACGCCACCGCCATGCGCTCGTACAGGCGGCTCACAGCTTTCTCCAAGGGTCGAGACGCGCCTTGAACTGCTGTCGCCACGTGATTGGCGAGCCGTCGCCGCCGACGCGCGTGTAGCTGTAGCCGCCAAAGCTCTCGCTCGCGTAGGGGCTGTCCAGCTCCTTGGCGTGCTCGGCCTGCCACGCTGCGATCTCGTCAGCGAGGTCGACCACGGCCTGCGGGATGGCGAGCGCCCAGACGGTGCCGACGAACTCCTCGTCCGTGAGCCCGTTGTAGGGCCACGCGTGCAGCCCGTCGTTGAAGGTCGAGCCCGTGATGCGGACGTACTGGCCCTCCTTAAGGTCGAGGGCCGCGGGCGGCACGAGGCGGCCGTCCTCGATACGGACGCGCCCCGTGCGCTTGTCGGCGACAAACCAGTTGCGCAGCGACAGAAGCACCTGCTCGAGCATCTCTGCGCCTATCGCTTATCGGTGATGACTGCGGCGAGCTCGGGGCTGAGGGTCTTGACGCCGCAGAGCATGTCGATGGAGACGGTGTCGGTCTTGGTCTTCTGGTCGTAGCCCTGCACGACGCGCAGGCCGAAGCCGTCGTAGGAGGTGGAGTACGCCTTGGGCGCGCCGAGCGGCATCTCGAGCTGGCGGGTCACGAGCGCGAAGGCGTTCTTGTGGAAAGCGATGGACGGCGTGTAGTTGGCCGTCTCTGCCGTGGTCTTCTGCATGTTCTGGTCGCAGTAGAAGTCGAGGCCGTACTTGCGGCCAAGCGATGCCTCCTTGAGGGCGGTGCCGTTGTCGCCGACGGCGGACGCGTTGGTGAACGCCTCGGTGTTGAGCAGGTCGGCCTCGGCCTGGGAGCCGTAGACGAAGCGGCGCTCCGTGGAGGGTGCCTTGGCGTCCACGAGGAACTTGCGGGCGGCGATGATGTCCGCCACGGCGATGGCGCCCTTGGTGTGGTCGACGCGGTTCGTGACGTCCTTCTCGAGCGCGAGCAGGTAGCCGTCGATCTTGTCGGCGAAGGCCTGCATCGCCGGGACGAGGAACTGCGCGGAGAAGTCGACGATGCCCATCGTCAGCTCCTTGGACGTGACGGCGAACGTCACGTCGAGCAGCTTGTCCATCTTGACGGGGACCTTGCCCTCCGTGGCGTCCTGCACCTCGACCTCGGTGGTGAACTCCTTGGCCTCGAAGGTGGCGGGCTTGCGGACGGTGATGGTGTCGCCCACGCCGGCGACGAACTCGGAGGAGTAGTCGCGGTGGACGAGGTTGGCCATGACGGCGTTGGTGCGCAGAACGTCCAGCGCCTCGTTGGCGATGATGTTGGGTGTAAGGATGGTGTTCGGCATAGATACCCCTTAGCCTCTCTGCTCCGCCTTGTACTTCATGTACTCGGCGGTGCTCATTTCGTTGATGTCCTTGCCGCCCTCGCCCTTGGGGGCGTGGGCCACGTCGGCGCCCTTGACGGTCGTGGTTGCGATGAAGTCGGCCCAGTCGGCCTTGATGCCCTCGGTGAGCTTGTCCGCGTCCTCGATAGCGCCGTCCTTGACGGTCACGTTCTCGAGGTCGGAGACCTTGAGAACGGTCTCGATGCGCTTGGGGTCGACGCCCGCCGACTTGAGCAGCTCTCGGTACAGGCTGCGCTTCTCGGCTGCGGCTTTCTCGCCCTCGACCTTGGCCTTGTAGTCCTCTAGGTTCTTGACGGCAGCCTTGTACTTTTCCTCGTACTCGCCCGCGCCCTCGCCCTTGGCCTTGAGTGCGTCCAGTTCCTTCTTGTAGCCGTCCGCCTTGCCAGCGGCCTCCTTGAACTCGTCGCGCTGCGCCTTGAGCGCGTTCACGCTCTCGGCATGCTCGTCGATGATCTGGTCGATCTTCTCGTCCTCGATGCCCATTGCCTTGAGCATCTTTCGCGTAAGTGCCAACAGAATCTCCCTTGCTTCGGAATGGGCGAGTCCCAGCCTGTTGCCTCGGCGGGGCCCGCGCCGCAATACCTCGCGGCAAGGGTGAGTATCCAAACGGAGTAACGCGGCCCTATGCGCCGCCCCTCAGGTGCTTCTCGAGAATCGCCCGGTACGTGTCCCCGTGGCCCGTTGCCGCCTTGCGCAGGAAGTGCTTGCCCTTCATGCGGGAGGTCCCCTCCTCGACGTACGGCGCGTACTCGACGTTGGTCCCGATGAAGCAGTCGTAGCCTTTGAGGAGGTGCGTGACGGAGTTGCGCAACCTGCCCGTGTCGACCGGGCACGTCGCCTTGGCGTAGCCCTCCGCGACGAGGCCTATCTCCTCTAGGCCCGTCTTGTAGGCGCGCAGGAGGGCCTTCTCGACCTGCTCGATGTTGTTCTGCCGTATCTCGATGCACTCGGCGGTATCCAGCTTCGCGGCGTTTACGATCTCCTCGGTGATGAGGGTGCCGTGCCGGCCGTGGTCGCCGACGCCGCCGACGAGCCCGTAAGCCATCAGTCGAGCACCTCGCAGCCGTAGCCAACGCGACCGTCGACGTCCGCCTCGATGGCCTCGATGGCTTGCACCGGAACGCCCTCGCACCCGAGCGTGCAGCCGTCGTCGGGCTCGACCTCGTCGCCGCGCTGCGTGCAGATGTAGGTATCCGGGAACGTGAAGCCGAAGCCCAGCTTTACGGCGCAGTCTCCGCAGCTCGCACAAGTGAATAGCTCTTTCATGCCTGCCCCAATCTCTCTGCGGGCAGTGTCGCGGCACGGTCACGCGGCATGAAAAAAGCCCCGCCGTGGCGGGGCTGAACTAGGCAAGCGGTTAGACCGATTAGCCGATTGTTGGACTAAAGGAAGATGCTAGAGTCATGCTCCATAAGCTTAGGCTCACCGGACGAGATGGACTCTTCCAGAAGGTCGGCATATTCGCAAACGTGCCCGTAGAACATAGGCTCATAGCCGAACATCTCAATAAAGACGGGTTCGGCCTTCTCGATACGAGCTTTTGCAAGCTTCTCCTGCTTAACCTGGCTTTCCATCAAATCAGCTCCTCAAGCATCTCTTCGAATATTTTAGTTGATTCAGGTAGGTATTTCCGCAGGACATCAAGTGATTCCTGGTTAGCGGTATGAGCGCTGAAGAACTCGGCAAAACCTTCATGAGACAAGCGCATCAGAGTGAAGTCCTCGCCTGACCCCTTGGGCCTCCAATAGTCTCTACCATGGTACCAGCCGTCTTCGCACTTGTTCAGCGTCGCCCCGCTGAAAAGGTCGGAAAGGTCGGCCTTGTCCGCATTGCTCATCTCCCAGATCTCGGAGGCGACGGAGTTGTATGCGTCCGCCTTCGTGTGCTTGAGGCCCGAGAGCGCCTCGGCCACCTTGTCATGATGTCTCCTTAGGTAGTCAGCATGCCATTCCATGAGGTAACCGTTCGCCTCTAGCCACCCGAGATCCTTAGCCGCCTTTGCCCGCTTGAAGCCTTCGCGCATTTCCTTGTTGCGAGCGTCGATGTATGCGTTCGCCTCCTTCTTGATCGTCTTCGCGAATACCCCACCTTTGTAAGTCTCCGATATATTCGAGTTGAGACCGTCGACCATGTGCCCGAACTCATGGAACCAGGTCGTTCCTTGGGGTCTCAATCCATCTTTCGAAAACACTCTTTCAAGGTTGAGCCTCACGCCACCGTCCGTTGGGCTGTAGTGGGCGGTCTTGCCCCATCCGCCGTTCAGCAAAACGAAATCCCGCTCATGCTTCAGGTAAACGCTACGGGCAGCCTTGTCCGAACGCTTGAGAATGCCTTTCACCGCATCCCTTTGATCCCCATTGAGGCACGAGTAGACGGAAGCAGACATATCGGGCTTGCCCGCGATGCGCCGAATTCGGGTCAACGCCGCGTCCAACACCTTCTGCTGGTCGCCGGCGCTCATCTTGCGGAACGAGCCGGACGGTATGCCGTACTCCTTGAGCTGCTCGGTGAGCCTCTTCCTCGCCTCGGTCACGGACACCCCGGCGGTGTCGAGCTTGCGCTTGGTGCCGGGCATGTCCATGAACTCGGAGATGGTGCGGTCGGCCGGTTTGGCTCCGGTGACGGCGGGCTTACCCGCCTTCCATTCCTCGTAGGTCATGCCCTCGGGCAGTCGGCTGAAACGCTCGCCGTCGAGCACGTCGAGCCCGTCACAGCACGCCACCAGCGTGCAGCGGCAGTTGCACGTCTCGGCATACCGCGCCTCCGGGTCGCCCGGGTAGCGGCACCCGTTGCTGAACTTCTCGCCGACCTCGACCTTCTCGCCGTCGAGCTGCCTGTGGCTCGAGCGCGTACGCAGGTCGAGCGTCGCCATCCATTCCTGCTGCACCTTGATGCCGAGCCCCTTGGCCCTCTTGTAGCTGTCGACACGCCCGGCGTTCTCCGCCGCCGTCGTCGAGGTCCGCGCCAAACGCACCGCCGCCGCGCGGTTCGCCCCCGTCACGTCCTGCATGCGCTTGGCTATCTTTGGTATCGACTCGCCGAGCAGCACGCCCTGCGTGATCTGGTTGGCAATGAGCCGGCGGTTCCACGCCACGTCCTTGGCGACGTTGACGGACGGCTTGGGCAGGTAGCTGTCGTGGTCGGTGAGCAGCCTCTGCACGGTCGACGCGTCCTGCAGCGCGTAGGCCGTGTCAACGCCCACGGCGCTCTCGACCTGCCACGTGCCGTAGTTGTAGTTCTCGGCGTAGACCTCGGGCAGCCTGCCTTCGATGGCGGCGGCAGCGACGACGTTCGCGTGCGTCATGGCCTCGGCGCACTGCTTGAGGACGATTCGGTAGCGCCTGCCCGCCGCGATCTTCCCGCTTCGCCAAGACCTGTATTGCGCCTTGGTGATCTCGCCGGCCCCGAGACGCTCGCGCATCTTCTCGTCGTCGGCCTCGAACTGCGCCAGATAGCGCTTGAGGTTGTCGTAGGCCGTCTTGCTCGCCTCGCCGTACACTCCCGCCACCTCGCGCTCGAACGCCCGAATCTCGGCGTCTGAGAACTCGTGAGCGCTATCCTTCGCCATGCGCCGCCTCCAATCGTCGGCACGCATGGTCGCCCGCGCATAACGGAAAAGGGCCCCGACCGAAGCCGGGGCCCTTCCCTACTCGCCGTCTGCCTCTAGCATCTGGCGTACCTCGTCGCGCCAGCGCTCGGGAACGCTCTCGAGCGTGCGCTTGCCGCTTTTCACGGCGCGGTAGTAGATCTTCGCCAAGTTACTCACCTCCAACGATGTCGCCGAGCTCGAGAAGGGCCGCTTGCGAGTCGGCGACCTGCTGCTGGAGCGATGCGATCTGCTCCTCCATGCTCATGCCGTCCGCCTCGTGTGCCGCCCAGACGGTGTCAAAGTCGGCCTTTGCGCCCTCGACCGTCAGCTCGCCCGTCGGGTCGGTGAAGTGCAGCTCCTCGTAGGTAAACACCTTCACCTTGACGGAACCGCCCTCGCCGCCCTTCTCCTCGCGCTCGCCCTCGGCGATGCCGCGGCGCAGCCAGACGTCGGTCCCCGCGATCTCGACCGTCTCGGGCCTCTCGCCCGTTCGCTCCGACTTCACAACCATATTTTTCCTCCTAACCCACTGCCCTCGCCGCGTTGAATATGCACCGCTTGACGTTCATCTGGTGCTCCATGACGGCCGTTTTCAGCCAGCCCCAGTAAGAGCACACGCGCCTCGCCAAGCGCTCGGTGCGCCTGCGCATGTAGCGCGCGAACGCGCGTCGCAGTCGTTTCCAGAGCCTCTTTCGCAAGTCGACCCGGCGCCCGCGAGCGCACCAGATGCGATAGCCCGCGAAGTCGATGGGCTCGGCGCCGTTGCGCCTCACCTTCCACGGTTTCAGCGACAATCCTAGCCGCCCCAAAACGCGCGCGGCGATGGCCGCGGCCTTCCCGAGCGAGCGCTTTGAGTTGCCGAGAAAATAGCCGTCGTCGGCGTACCACACCTGGCATCCCGCGAGCCTCACGCGCTTGCCGCGCCGCTCCTTCGCCGCCTCCTCGACCGCGTGGTAGGCGAACGAGATCACGAGCGCGGCCAACCGAAGCGACAGGTAGCTGCCGAGGATAAGGACGCCGTTCATCGTCGACAGCAGCGAATGGAGCAGGTAGAGGACTTGGCTGTTCTTGACGTAGCGCGCCACCAGGCCCTCCACTATCGCCGTTTGCATCGAGCCGTAGCAGTTGCGGATGTCGACGTGTACGTGGTAGGCGAAGCGATGAACCGCGTGCCTGAGCTTGCGCATCCCCAGCGCCGCGCCCTTGCCCTTGACGCCGCTCGACACCTGCCAGAAGCCGACCTTGGCGGCAAGGAGCGGCTCGAGTGCCCCAACGCACAGGTAGTTGCAGACCTGCCGCTTGATGCTCTCGACGCTTATCTCGCGCAGCTTGCCGCTGTTCGGGTCGTGCTTCAGGTAGGTTCGGATGGGCTCGAACGTAAGCGTCTCGGTCGAGAGCTCTAGCCAGATGCGGTCGACGAACGCCGTCTCGGTGCCGTATTCGTCGGCGACGCGCCAGCCGTTCTCCTTGCCGGAGTCGCTTTTCTTCCATCGGTGCAGGGCCTCGACGACGCTCTTGCGCGTGAACTCGATGCCCTTGCAGTAGGTTTTCATAGATCAAAGCTCTTTCTGTCTGTCATACGAGCGTTCGCCTTGCGGTTACCAGCCCGTGAGCCTTGCGGACAAATTTCACTCAAAGGAGCCAGGCTGAGCCGCGTCCCGCCAGAAAGCGGCGGGCGCGGTAGACACGGTGCGAGTAGAGATTTATAGACAGATTGCCGGGAGACGAAGTTCCAAGTGGCCCTACCGGACCTGTTCCTCGAGTTCGCGTAACGAAGACCGGCGTTCGAGCCGTTCCTCAGGTTGCCGAGGAACTGAACCAGAAACCAGCGCCGCCCTCACCGTGAATCCCTGTTTGGGGTTAGGAGGGGGCCAGCCCCCTCTCAGGGCTACGCCCTGATT